>JAHZBS010000174.1 GCA_019423265.1 Clostridiales bacterium | reverse complement strand
TACCAGCCGTTTCGCCTCCACTTTTCCACCCACCCCTTCTCAATGGCGTTGACCAGGTATTGGGAGTCCGAGTACAGCGCAACCCGGCATGGTATCTTGAGCGCAGCCAGCCCCTCCACCGCCGCCAGGATCTCCATGCGGTTGTTGGTGGTCATCCGGTATCCCCTCGACCCCTCCTTCTGAATTTGCCGGCCCCGCTCCTCGCCAACCTGCCGCACCCCGCCAAACCCGCCGTTGCCGGGGTTGCCCCGGCAGGCGCCGTCCGTATAGATCGTCACATCCTTCACCGCTGGTCTCCTCTCTCACAGGGATGCCAGGGAGCCGGCCGGCTTTTGCGCGTAATTGCCCAGGAGCTTCCAATCGATACAATGCCGCCGCGCCATGCGCAGCGCCTCCGCCACAGACGGGTCGTCCACATTTCCCTCCAGATCCATAAAAAAGCTGTACTCCCAGATCTGTCCCTTGATCGGACGCGATTCGATCTTCAACAGATTCAGCCCGCGCTTCGAGACCTCCTCCAGCGCCGCAAACAGGCTGCCCGGCTTGTGCTCCAGCGTAAAGTACAGGCTGATCTTGTCAGCTCCCGCCGGAACCTCCATGTTGGGGCTGATCACCACAAAGCGGGTGAAGTTCTGCGAATTATCCTGGATCCCCGCCTGCAAAATTTCAAGCCCGTGGAGTTTCGCCGCCCTCTTTCCCGCCACGCACGCTTTCCGCGGGTCCTGCTCCTTCGCCACGCGCTCGGCGCTTTTCGCCGTGCTGTAGAACGGGATCAGAGTCCAATTGGGATGGACGCTGAAAAACTCCGCCGACTGTGCAAATCCCTGGGCGTGGGAGTACACCTCCGTGATCTCCTCAAGCTTCGCCCCCGGGAGGCCCAACAGATTCTGCTCAATGCGCAGGGAGCCCTCCCGAACAATGTAGAAATCATAGGCGGCCAACAGATCGTAGACCTCGTTGATAATGCCCGTAGTCGAATTCTCAATGGGGAATACGCCATACCGGATCTCCCCCTCCGCCAGCGCTTTAAACTCTTCCTCAAAAGTCCGATAGCTTTTGTGAACACCATCCGCGCCAAAAAAACACTCTAATGCCTCATTGGAAAAGGATCCTGGCACCCCATAGTATCCAATGGCCGCCTGGTCGGTGATCCACTGTTTCTGGCTCTCCTTGCTGAGATCCATAAGGGTCTGAAAAAATGTAACCAAGGACTTGTGAAACGCCTGATCCCGGTGGGGGTAGGCTTCCACAACCTGGGCGAGAACCTGCTGCTCCCGCTCTTTGTCAAAAATCGGCAGATTGTGCTCCTGCTTATAGAGAGCGACCCCCTTGGATATGGTCATGCGGCGGTCAAAGAGCTCCGCCAGCTGTTTGTCCACCTCATTGATTTGCTGTCTCAGGGTTTGTATCTCTTCACTCATAGCTGCCTCCATGCGTCATAGATTGCGATCGCCCCCATGGCCTCCAGCACCGGAATGGCGCGAAGGACGATGCAGGGATCATGGCGCCCGGTGATGGATAGGGTCTCTTCCTTCATCGCGGTCAAATTCACTGTCGGCTGGGGTCTTGCAATGGACGCTGTCGGCTTGATCACCGTCTGAAAGACAAGAGGCATTCCGCTGGTAATGCCGCCCAGAATCCCTCCGTTGTGATTTGAGCGGGTACGGACTGCGCCGTTGTCAAGGTAGAAGGAATCATTGGCCTCCGAGCCTTTCATTCCCGCAAATCCAAAGCCGCTTCCAAAAGAAACGCCTTTCACTGCCGGCACAGAAAATAGCAGATGGGAGATGCGGCTCTCCATGGAATCAAAAAAGGGATCTCCCAGACCAGCCGGAAGATTGAGAAAGGCTGTCTCCACAACGCCGCCCACGGAATCCAGGCTCATTCTGGCACTCTCGACAATGTCCTCAATCTGGCCTTCCAGCTCCGGCCTGAGAGTGGGAATCCTCCTGTGGGAAAGCTTGTCCAGCGTTTCCTCCGTCAGATCTTCCTCCTCAAACGAGCCCTCCCCCGCCGTATACAGCTGGAGGATATGGCTGCCAGCCGCGATCCCAAGCCGCTCTCTGAGAATCTGCCGGCACACGGCGCCGGCGAACACGATGGGCGCTGTGATCCTGCCGGAAAAGTGGCCTCCTCCCCGGAAGTCCTCAAATCCCTTATACTTGATGTGCCCTGTGTAATCCGCATGGGATGGCCGCAGCAGCGCCGCTGTCCGCTCATAATCCGCTGAGCGGGTGTTGGTGTTGGCGATCACGGCGCAGATGGATGTGCCGCAGGTCCGCCCGTCCCGAACCCCGCTGAGTATCTGGACTTCATCCGCTTCCCTTCTCGGCGTGGACAGCTTTTGCCCTGGTGCCCGGCGCGCCATCTGCCTCCGGATCTCCTCCATATCAAGCTGCACGCCCGGTTCGATTCCGTCGAGGACGATCCCAATGGCTGGGCCATGGGACTCCCCGAAAATCGACAGCTTGACAGCATTTCCCCAAACGTCACTCATGTAGCACTCCTCCAATCATTGTCAGATCATCCCAAAAAGAAGGCCAGGATTTGGCTACGCTTCCGGCTCCCTCCAGGGAGACGCCCCGCTGCGTCTTCAGCGCAAAGACCGCCATCGCCATGGCAATGCGGTGATCATTCCAGCTCTTTGCCTCGCCTCCCGGGTATCCCCCATCGGGCCGGCCCGCGATGCGAAGCCCATCCTCCGTCTGCTCGATATCCACCCCCACCGCGGACAATTCCTCCCATACCGCCGCCAAGCGGTCGGATTCTTTATACCGCAGCCTCTGCGCGTTGACAATGGCGGTCGTTCCCTCAGCGTAAGCCCCCAGCACCGCCAAAATCGGCACCAGATCCGGACATTGGGACACATCCAGCACACGCCCCCGCAGTTTTCCACAGGGATACACGCACACGGCATCCTCCGTCTCCCAGACAAGCCGCGCTCCCATGGACTGCAAAATATCACAGATCGCCCGGTCGCCCTGAGCGGAGGACGGGGACAACCCCTCCAGGCGCAGTCCCTCCTTCTCCCCCGCCACGGCAGCGGCGGCCATAAAAAAGGCAGCCTGGGAGTAATCCCCCTCCACCGTACACTCCCGCGCCTGATATCGCTGTCCACCCGGTATCTGAAACCGCTCGTACCCCTGGTGTTCAACGGTGACCCCAAAGGTCTTCAGCACTTGAAGCGTCAAATCGACATAGGGGATCGATTCCAGCGGCGTCGTCACCTCAATGACGGAATCCTGCCGCAGCAGGGGAAGCGCCAGGAGCAGCCCTGTTATAAATTGGGAGCTGATATTTCCGGCCACCGAGATACTCCCCGGCTGTAGAGGGTCCAGCACCGCCAGCGGCAGTCCGCCGTTTTGTGTCTCAAACCGCAGCCCTTGTCTGCGGAACAGATCATAGTACACATCCATAGGGCGCTCCGCCAAACGCCCCTGTCCGCAAAACCGGGCCGGTATCCCCAGCGCGGCGGCGAGGGGAATCATAAACCGAAGGGTCGATCCCGACTCCTGGCAATCGATGGAAACCACACGGTTCCGCGGCACCGTCCCCCGCGAAAGGCCGGCGATCCGCAGCGTCCCCTCTTCCCCACATTCAACCGAGGCGCCCAGGGCTTTCATAGCGCCGATGGTCGCTTCTATATCCTTCGACATGGTGACATTGCGGATTGTGGAACCCCCGTCCGCCAGCCCGGCGCAGATGATCGCCCGGTGACCGATGCTTTTGGATGAGGGAATCCCGATGGCTCCCCCAACAGTCCCTGGTTCAATGTGTACGCGATCCGTCATCATAGCGGTCTCCTTCCCTGTTCCATCGTTCTTTTCTCTCCGACGCCCGGGCAAGAAACGCTTCGATCTGCGGCCGATCCCTCTGCTCCACCAGCTCCGCCAGCTCATCCAACGTCTTGGAGAACCGGCGCAGTTCACCGCCGAGGGCCTGAGAATTGTAGCAGAATAGCTGTGCCCACAGGGCGCTGTTGATATCCGCAACCCGCGTCACATCCCGAAAACTTCCGCCGGCAAAGGAACTGACATCCTCCGTCCCCATCCAGGAATTGACCAGGGCGGCGGCCAACACATGGGGCATGTGGCTGGTGTAGGCTATGACCTCGTCATGCTCTCTGGGTTCCACCTCTCGGATCCGCCCAAACCCCAGCTCTCGCGCCATAGCGCGAACTTGATCGATCGTCTCCCTCCGGTTGCGCTGGGTGGGCGTTATGATAAAATTCGCCCCCAGGAAAATCTCCCCATTGGCATACTCATACCCGCTCTTTTCCTTCCCCGCCATGGGATGCGTTCCGATGAACTCCACCCCCTCCGGCAACATGCGCTGCGCCTCATCCAAAAAGAACCCCTTCAGCCCACAGATATCCATAAGAACCGTCCCCTCTGAAAAAACCTGGCGGTAGCGCGAGACAAAGTCCAGAATTCCGTCGGGGTACATGGATAAAACAATGAGCGCCGCCCCCCGAATCAGGGAGCGAACGGAGTCTTCCTGAACCGACAAAACAGCCCCTTGATCGAGAACCTTTTCCTCAAGGCCGCGAAGAATGGGCTGTTCCTTCCGATCAAGCCCCACCACCCAGGCGCTGGCGGATAAATCCTTGATCCCTTTCGCCAGGGAGGCGCCCATGAGCCCCAGGCCCACGATCAGCGTCTGCCCCTGTAAAAGTGTGGGCAATGTCCCTCTGTCTCTCATATTCCCTTTCCCTCCATGCTGCGAAAACACATCTACCCTACTGTCCTGCCATCCTACAGCAGCAAAAGCAGCAGCTTTTGCTGCTCCTTACTTCTTATACCGGCTCTCCAGCTCTCGGTATAAATCCTCCCAGACCACGCCCTTCTCCACCATCAGAACGGTCAGATGATAGAGGAGATCGGAGATTTCGTAGACGACCTCGTCTTTTCCCGGATTCTTCGCTCCAATGATAACCTCCGCCGTCTCCTCCCCAACTTTCTTCAATATCTTATCGATGCCTTTATCAAACAGATAATTGGTATAGGATCCCTCTTTGGGATTCTCCCTGCGGTCGACGACAATGTCATAAATTCTCTGCAAAATATCTTTTTGTTCCACTTGGATCTGCCTCCTCCATATGATCTTGGTGTATTATAGCACAGGATATGATTTGTTGCAATCTGTTTTACTCTGTAATCCGATTGAAAAAGCAGCTGTAGCTGCCGGTATGGCAGGCAGGTCCTGTCTGCCGTACCACAGCAAGGATGCAGTCCTTGTCGCAATCCGCGTACAGCGCCTCCACATCCTGGAAGTGGCCGGAGGTTTCCCCC
>JAHZBS010000173.1 GCA_019423265.1 Clostridiales bacterium | reverse complement strand
GGATGAGATCGCGGATAAGCTTGGCATGGCGCTGCCTGAATAACCTGATATCCCTCTATTCCACCGTCCCGCTGCCGAAAGGCTGCGGGATTTTTCTTTTTCGCTTTTCGTTCACTCTGCCTCTCATTCTCTTTCTAAAACTGTGCCAGTTTGCTTTCTGTAGGCGATTCAAAAATTGCGCTCCATTCGGCTTGGCCTATCGGGGAAAAATCCCCTCCTCCCAGTATGTGATCTTAATAGTAAACGCCGTCCTTAGTCTCCCTTGGGCGGTGTTGTGCGTTCATCCCTCAATCAACTACTATGTTGCCGTTTTTTACTAAACGTGCTAAAATTAAGAAACAATATTGATTAGAAGGTGGATAGGATGGCAGATATATTTCACTTTCCTCCGGATTTAATGAACTTGCTGGTGGACACTATACCAAGATTGAATAAATCCAAAAAAGACCTCATTGCCTTTTTTCTCAACTGTGGAGTTGAGCAGCGCACTCTTCAAAAACACATAAATCTTTTACAAAAAGATAGAAGTGCTTTTTATAAACATGAAGTAGCTCGCGATGTACTTACATCCCTAAATCAAGCAGGGGATTCGATGTTAGGAGTACGGCGTCAAATATTGCAAAGGGTCGTATGTTTTGATAGCTTTGATGCCTGCTGGGAAAATGATCGTGATAGAGCAAAAGCAAATGTAGCCGAGATTGGAAAAATTGTTAAGCTAAAAGATACTGTTACTAGGTTTGAAAATATTACCGAGGCTGAAAGACAAAAAATCATTGACCAGAACAGAAAGAAACTAGATTTAATATCTGAAAAGAAAACCCAATTTGAGCAATTGAAAGATGAGTTAACACAACTATTTGCATTGGAGAATCCGCAGAAACGCGGTAAGGCGCTAGAACAAGTCCTAAATAATTTGTTTTCTTTTTTCAAAATTGGAGTTCACGAAGCATTTTGCATTTATGATAATGATTCAAAAAAATGTTACGAACAAATTGATGGCATAGGGGAAATGGGTAGTAACATATCGCTTGTGGAAAGGAAATGGGAAAAAGACCCCATAGGAGCAGAGCCGATAGGTCGCTTTGTAGGTCGCATATTCATAAGAGCTGGTGTCGAGGGGATTTTTATTTCTTATTCGGGTTTTACCGAGACAGGTGTAAAAACGGCTAATGAAGCATTATCATCAAAAATAATTACGCTAATTGAATTGCAGGATATAATAAGCGTGCTTAACCAATCGAAAGATTTAAGGGCATATTTTGAGGCTAGAATAAGGCATACAAAATTTTATAAGAGTTCGTTGCACCGAATAAACATTTTAGAACTTCCAGATTTGGATTTTTCTTTACTTATTTAATTTATTTTTTTAAATACAGCTTGCCGATTGCCTTTACCCCATTGATATCACTGGGTTCCAAGTCCTATAGAATTACACTCCGACCATTAAATGAAGTGTTGTCATATCTTTTCCCCATATTGCCTTTATGTCTGATTGTCCAGTCAATTTCATTTGGACAGCACAATATTACAACATTATCAAGTGTTTCATTTGGAATATAAGAAAACCGCAGCAGGGTAAAATCTGATTGTCTTCACA
Source organism: Clostridiales bacterium (assembly GCA_019423265.1). Next base: position 3,700 of record JAHZBS010000173.1, on the reverse strand, counting down.
CATTATATGATCTTCCGTAAGAGATTTAAGAAGATATAAAGCCGTTGCACTTACTGTACATTCGTACTCCAGTTTCCTGTTTCCTATATATGCTACCGCATGGCCATGCAGGCACAGATCATCTGCATCATCTTTACTGGCGTCGAGCCATCTTAAATTATCAACATCCATTTTGAAGATTCCCACCGCCGTCATCTTCAATCCGGATTTATAAAGGCGCAATTTATCGTAACGCAACTTTATATCTCACACTATGTGAAGCTCACTGTTTATATCCATGATATCTTCAATCGGAATCTCTGTGCCATCTTCCATTTTTACGCAGTTCCCGTACTCATCTATCTTTTTGATGATACCTGTTTTCATACTATAAGCGCCGCCTGCTTTTCTTTTGTCCGGCTGAAAGTACAGCACCGCCACCGTTTCGCCGGATTCCGATGCGCTCCGAAGAAGATCATCCAATAAATTCTTTTGTGTTTCGTCCAAGTCGATTTTTCGGTCTGTCAGACGTGCGGTTTCCTCCACTGCATCCTCATAGCCTGTCAATGCCATGAACGGAATAAACTGCGCCGCACGGTCACTCACCGGCATCTGTGGGTATTTTTTTGATACATGATGCGGCAAATGGATGATATCCTCATACTTGTCCGTCACGCTTTATGCCCTCCGATTTTACCATTACGGTCTTTCGCCGTTGCGCCTTCCTGCAGATTCATACCCTTCAGGATCGCATTTTTTCCATACTTCCTTTTGATGGCAAGCATTGCTTCCTGCCGTTTGCGTTCACGGACCAGTTTCTTCTCTTCTTCCGCTCGTTTTTCCTGGCTGGTTGGTGACAGCGAAAACAGGTCGAGCTGCTCCACCGCTTCCTCTTTTTGAGCCGCGGATTCAGTGAGCACATTTCCCGCTGTAAGATTGAGCCGCCGCACCAGCAGATTTTTGTCTGCAATGCGTTCGAATAACTCTGTCACTGCATCCATAAGCTGCACAGAGGATGAGGTATACCGCGGCAGATTCGCTGTACCATGTGCGTGCTTTGGGATTTTCCGGCCATACCGGTCCACCTTTACCTCTCCACAATACGCTTTGCTTCTTGTTTCATCCGTAAGATTTTCAATATCATAGCCGACTGTCAAAACGATTTGCCTGGTTACAAGCCTGCTTTCGACCAGGGAAAGCGCCAGCTGGTCCGCCATCTCCCGCACGACCAATCTTGTCCGCACAAAATCATACGGACACTCCAACACCTGCCCGCTGCCCACACTGCTTGCTTCCGGCTTATACGCCTTAATGTCCGCAATGGTACATGGTTCCCAGCCCCATGCGTGGTCGATCAGAAGTTCGGCGTTGACGCCGAATAAGTCATACAGCGTATCTTCGTTGTACAGATCCGCGGGCGCGCCTAAAGAGCATCTTGCGATGTCTCCCATCGTGTACAGGCCTATGCTCTCCAATTTCTTTTCGTATCCTTTTCCCACACGCCAAAAATCCGTGAGCGGCCGATGCGTCCACATCAACTGGCGGTATTTCATCTCATCCAGCTCTGCGATACGCACACCGTTTTCGTCCGGCTGGACATGCTTTGCATAGATGTCCATCGCAATCTTAGCAAGATACAGATTCGGGCCGATTCCCGCGGTAGCGGTAATGCCTGTGGTCCGAAGAACATCCAGAATGATACGCATTGCGAGATCTTTTGCAGTGATATTTTCCCGTTTCAGATATGAGGTCGCATCGATCAGCACTTCATCAATGGAATATACGTGGATGTCATCCGGCGCCACATGCTTTAAATAGACGCTGTAGATTCTGGTGCTGTGTTCCATGTAATGCGCCATACGGGGCGGAGCAATGAGGTAGTCTATCGCCAAGCCAGGGTTATTCGCCAGTTCCACAGAGGACAAAGAAGCGCCTGTGAATCTATATCCCGGCGCGATGCGCTGCCGTTTGAGATTTGCTTCCTTAACTTTTTGTACCACCTCGAATAGCCTCGCCCGGCCGGGGATGCCATATGCCTTCAGCGAGGGGGACACCGCAAGGCAGATTGTTTTTTCCGTTCGGCTGGCATCCGCGACAACGAGATTGGTCGTCATTGGGTCAAGGCTTCGTTCCATGCATTCCACCGAAGCATAGAACGATTTCAAATCAATAGCCAAATAGGTTCGCTCTGTCATATGCGTCCCCCTCCTTCTTCAAGCAAGTTATTTCAATTATACCACTGCTCTTCCATTCTGAAAATCGATAGAATAAAATCTCGTATAACAAAAAAATCCCAGCACAGAGCCGCAGGATTTTTCTTTTCTGCATTACCGTATCTCACTGCCAGCTTCACCAGGCTTCTGACATATTGGCTTTCGCTTGTATATGCCGGTCGGAGTATTAAGGCAGGCGTTTCGAGGAATTACTCCCTCATTCTATCGATCAGATATCAGTTCGCCTTTGTTAAAATCACCTGCTCATTACTGTGTGATGTAGATGCCCTCGTTGACATTCTGTTCTTCTGCTGCTTCTTCTCCGAGTTTCGGTACATTTTCAACCTGCTGTACATCCTGAAAAAAGTAATTGAGCCACTGGCGCATGTCTTCCATTGACACGTTATCCGGTACGGCAATTGTCAGGATTGTGGCGTCGAGGTGGATATGGCCTCTGATCATTCGGGTCATCTCATGATAGGCTCCCCAATAACCGTCACCGCCCGTTCGGATGATATCGTCACGATCATCCACGCCGAGGTAGTACCGGGCGGTATCGACGCCGAGTTTCTTAACGGTATGCGTCTGCGATTCGTAAACCATATCCTGCAGATAGGTCTGCATTGCTTGCTCCGGAGCCATGTATATGGAAAGGGAGCACAGCATAAAGTCCGGATTTTCTTCGTCTGGGATTTCTTCAAGCACCACTCTTGCTTGATACTGTGAGTGGGGATATACATCCACGATGAGTCTGTTCAATTCTTCTCCGCTGTATCTCTCAAAATACCACGGGTCACCGAATACAATGTGTTTTGGCAATTTGACTGAATAGATTTCTTTCATTTGAATCCTCCGTTCAAAAAAGAAGTGTATGAATGTCTTCCAAACTCTCTGTGTTATGTCCGATTACATTGTCTGTACAAAGTCATTGCTCATTTCCTGCACTTCTGAAATAGCCGTCAGGTACTTTAGATCGACGATAACTTTTTTGCTTTTCTGCCGTTGAAGCAGGGTGAGAATAGGAGCTTTCTTTATTTGCGCTTCATATACTTCAACCTCACGCTAATTTAAGTAATAGGGATAATACATACCAACCTCCTTGCATCAGTCTCTTCTCACTGATTTATTTTCTTTCAGAAATATAAAAAAGTCATGTTTCTTTGCTGCCTCCAAGCTACTCTGCCATTCTGAAAACCGATAGAAGCAAATTCCTGCCAACAAAAAATCCCAGCACAGTTAGTTCATCACTGATGCTGGGATTTCTATTGAACTACATCTGAGTTACATATTGACAATCTTTTCCTTGAAGTGATATTCTGGACAGGCTGCCCTTTCAAACTGAAGCCGGAGGGAGGTGGCTGCGTGTCCTTTTTGCTCGATATTCTGAGTGGAGTTTTGGCGAATACTATTTCCGATACCAGTTACATTCCAATCACGCAGGGAACTCTTTGCCTTTCCGTCATCCGCGATTTATTTGACTTAAGCATCGTCGCCTACAAAACCAGCAC
>JAHZBS010000172.1 GCA_019423265.1 Clostridiales bacterium | reverse complement strand
TGATGATTCTTATGGTCGTCATCGCCTTCAGCGATATTCGAAAGCTGCTATAGGCCAGCGGAGGGACGGTGCCGTGATAACCAATACGAAAACGAAAAAAGTCCGGATCGGATCGCTCACCATCGGTGGAGGCGAGCCCATCCGGATTCAATCCATGACCAATACGAAAACCTATGATGTGGAGGCTACCGTCTCCCAGATTCACAGACTTCAGGAGGCGGGATGTGAGATCGTTCGCGCTTCGGTGCCGGACATGGAATCTGCCGTGGCGCTGGAGGAGATCAAGAAGCAGATCCGGATTCCCCTTGTGGCGGACATCCATTTCGATTACCGGCTGGCCATCGCTGCGGTGGAACACGGCGCTGACAAGATACGCATCAATCCGGGCAATATTGGAGACGCTCACCGCGTGCGGCAGGTTGTGGAAGCGTGCCGGGCTCGGGGAATCCCCATCCGCGTCGGCGTCAACGCAGGCTCTCTTGAAAAAGACTTGCTGGCAAAGTACGGGGGGCCCACGGCGGAGGCGTTGGCGGAGAGTGCAATGAGGGGCGTGTACATTCTGGAAGAAGCCCAGTTTGACGCCATCGTGGTGTCCATGAAGGCGTCGGATCTGACAGTGTGTACCAAGGCCTACGAGATATTTGCCGAGCACTGTGGATATCCGCTGCACATCGGGATCACAGAGGCCGGGCCTGTCTTTGACGGGGCTATAAAATCTGCCATGGGCTTGGGAATCTTGCTGAATCAAGGGCTTGGCGATACGCTGCGGGTGTCTCTGACGGGGGATCCGGTCCAGGAGGTGGCCGCGGCGAAGAAGATTCTGGCTTTCGCAGGTCTGCGCAAATTTGGGGTCGAGATCATTTCCTGCCCCACCTGCGCCAGAACGTGTATCGATCTCATCTCCCTGGCCCAACAGGCGCAGACGGCCCTTGCCCATATCCGCAAACCATTGAAGGTCGCAATCATGGGCTGTGCCGTCAATGGGCCCGGCGAAGCGCGGGAGGCGGATCTAGGGATTGCCGGCGGCAGAGGCGAAGGGCTATTATTCCGAAAGGGAGAGATTGTTCGGAAGGTACCCGAGGATCGGCTGCTGGAAGCGCTGGTCGAGGAAGCGAATCAGATGTGTCAGGTATGGCAGTGAGTGGTGGAGGATGCAAAGGTGAAACGACAGGATAAGTCACTTTTAGAAGTATTTCCCGGCGCGTTTCGGGATCCGGATCTGGCAGAGATTGCGGCACAGCTGTCTGTCCGTCAGATCCGGATCTCAAAGGAGCAGCGGCGGGCGAACATATATGCCAGTGCGAACACGTTCTATTCGCCATACTGGGTCTTGGATTTGAAGAAGACTATATCCTCGCACCTGGACAACCGGTTGAAGATTAACATAGAGATACAGTATCCCTTCGAAGACCCGATGGAGCACGTGGAGGACTACTGGGATGTCCTGCTGGAGAAGATCCGATTGGAGCACCCGTTTCTGTATACCATGCTGCGAAGCGCATCTCTGAAAGTTACGGAGGACAAGCTGACGGTCCAGGTGAGTGAGACGGCCGTTTCGATTCTGGAGGGCAAAAACATGGGCGCCTACATTGGGCGGTCCATTCAAGAAGAACTGGGATTGGCGCTGGCGGTTCAGTTTCAGGGCCGGGAACTGACGGAAGAAGAGCAGAGAACCATGGAAGAGAACCGGGTGAAGCGGGAGACGCAGCTGCTGCGGCAGATGGCGGAGCGCAGGGAAGAGGCGCCGCAGGATGCGTATAACGGCGAGCCCCACGAGCCTCTCCCTTGGGAGGAGCAGGCCGTACAGAAGGCGGAGGAGCCAAATGCCGACCGGGTGCTGTTCGGAAAAGCCATAACCGGAACCCCGAAGGATATGTCTCTGTGTACGGAGGAAGCCAAGGGCGTTGTATTGCGAGGGGATCTTACCTCCTACCAGACCCGAGAGATAAAAGGCGGCAAGATAATCTTGACCATGAGCCTGACGGATTACAACGCGGCCATGACGGTGAAGGCCTTTGTGCCGGAGAAAGAGTTCCGCGACGGGGTTGAGCCGAATCTGGCGAAAGGGCGGACTTTGACGGTGAAAGGCCGCGTCCAGGAGGATACCTTTCTGCACGAGATGGTCCTCATGGCCAACCATATCATGCTCTGCTGCGCACCGCTGGAGGTGGATGAGGAAAAGAAGAAGGCGCTGGAGGCCATGATCGTGGGGCGGCCCTTCGAGGGCGAGCCAAGGCCGCTTCGAAATATCGAGAACGTGGAGGGTGAGGTCATCGTCCGCGGCGAGATTATTCTGCAAGAGGAAAAGGAAATCAAGTCCGGTAAGGTACTGGTCCAGCTGGATATAACCGATTATACCGGCTCCATCACGGTGAAAGCCTTCATGGAGAAGGATGCGTTCAAAGCCAAGAAAGGGGATCTCAAAAAGGGAAAAGCCATCCTCGTCAAAGGACATATGGAAGAAGATAGCTTTACCCACCAGCGGCTTTTGATGGCGGACGCGATGATCGGAACGAAGGAGGCGGTCCGAAAATATCGGGTTGACACAGCCCAGAGAAAACGGATCGAGCTCCACGCGCATACGCAGATTAGCGAGATGGATGCGGTGGATTCGCCTACAGCGCTGATCACCCAGGCTGCCAATTGGGGGCATTCAGCCGTCGCCATCACAGACCACGGCGTCGTCCAGGCATTTCCGGAGGCTATGGACGCGGCGGAGAAGACGGGGATCAAAGTCATATACGGGGTGGAAGCGTATCTTGTGGATGATCTGCAGGAGGCGGTGATTCGGGGGCGCGGCCAAGGATTTTCCGAGGAATATGTAGTCTTTGATATTGAGACCACCGGGTTCAACAAGGAGAAGGACCGAATCATTGAGATCGGCGCGGTTAAGATACGCGGGGAGGCCATAATCGACAGGTTTAGCCAGTTTGTCAACCCGCAGATCCCCATTCCCAAGGAAATCACGGAGCTGACGTCCATAACCCAGGAGGATGTGGCGGATGCCGACCCCATCGACATGGTGCTCCCGCGATTCCTGGAGTGGGCCGGGGACGGGATTTTGACAGCGCACAACGCCGCCTTTGACACGGGATTCATCGAGAGGAAAGCGTTGGAATTAGGGCTTCCCAAGATAACCAATACGATTTTGGACACCCTGGAGCTGAGCCGGGGCCTCTATGAGTTAAAGCGGTTTACGCTGGATTCAGTGGCAAAGCATCTGGGGATCGAATTGAAGAATCATCACCGGGCGGTGGATGACGCGGAGGCGACGGCGCAAATTCTATTAAAATGTTTTGAAGCGCTATCTGAGCATTCCATCGATAATCTGGCCAGGGTCAACGAGTATATACACGACAATACGGATGTGAAGCGGTTGCGGGCGCACCACGCCATTATATTGGTCAAGAATTTGGCGGGCCTGCGAAATCTATATGAGCTAGTTTCCATCGCGCATCTGAAGTATTTTTATCGAACCCCGCGCATTCCCAAGAGCGAGTTTATGCGCCTGCGGGAGGGGCTTCTGATCGGCTCCGCCTGTGAAGCGGGGGAGCTGTATCAAGCGGTGTTGAACAACGATAGCCCGGAGAGTATTGAACGGCTCGTGAACTTCTACGATTATCTGGAGATACAGCCGTTGGGAAACAATGAGTTTATGCTGCGCAACCGAACGGTGGGGAGCAGAGAGGAGCTGATGGATATCAACCGGCGGATCGTGCAGCTTGGCGAGACCTACAATAAACCGGTTGTGGCCACATGCGACGTCCATTTTCTCGAGCCGGAGGATGAGATCTATCGGCGGATCATCATGGCGGCAAAACATTTCGATGATGCGGATCGCCAGCCGCCTCTGTATTTCAGGACGACAGACGAGATGCTGGAGGAGTTCTCCTATTTTGGGGAGGCGAAGGCGGAGGAGCTGGTCATTGACAATCCGCTGAAAATCAGCGAGCAGATTGAAGTGATCAAGCCGATCCCCGACGGAACTTTTACGCCGGAGATCGAGGGTGCCAATGATGAGTTGGTCAGCATCACCCATGAGAAGGCGGAGTCCATGTACGGAAAGCCTTTGCCAGGGCCGGTGGAGCAGCGCCTGGACCGCGAGCTCAAATCCATTATCAAAAATGGATTTGCCAGCCTCTATATCATCGCACAGCGCCTGGTGTGGAAATCCGTAGGAGACGGGTACCTGGTGGGATCCCGGGGATCCGTTGGATCCTCCTTTGTCGCCACCATGGCCGGCATCACGGAGGTCAACCCGCTCCCCCCCCACTATTACTGTAAGAAGTGCCAATACAGCGAATTTGAATCCCCCGAGATTGAAGCAACCAAGGGAAAATCAGGGTTTGACCTCCCCGACAAAGTCTGCCCCAACTGCGGGGAGATGCTGACGAAAGATGGGCAGGAGATCCCCTTTGAGACATTTCTAGGCTTTGACGGCGATAAAGAGCCGGATATCGATCTAAACTTTTCCGGAGAATACCAGCCGAGGGCTCACGCCTTTACCGAAGAGCTCTTCGGACAGGGGCATGTGTTTCGGGCGGGGACCATGGGCAGCCTGGCGGAGAAGACGGCCTATGGGTTCGTGAAGAAATATTTGGACGAGCACAATAAGCATGTGAACAATGCGGAGATCAGCCGCCTGGTGGCGGGCTGCACAGGGGTCAAGAGGACGACGGGACAGCACCCGGGGGGACAGATGGTCGTCCCCAAGGGATATAGCATCTATCAATTTTGTCCGGTGCAGCACCCGGCAAATGACACGGAAACGGATATCATCACGACTCACTTCGACTATCACCAGCTTCACGGAAGACTGCTCAAGCTGGATATACTGGGGCACGATGATCCCACAATGATCCGGATGTTAGAGGATCTGACGGGGGTGAAGGCCACGGACATCCCTCTGGACGATAAAAAAGTTATGTCCTTATTTCTATCGACGGAGGCGCTGGAAGTCACGCCGGAGGAAATCAACAGCCCGGTGGGTTCCTACGGGATCCCGGAGTATGGGACGAATTTCGTCCGGCAGATGCTGGTGGATACGAAGCCCCAGAGTTTTTCCGACTTAGTCCGGATATCCGGCCTTTCCCACGGCACCGACGTGTGGAATAACAATGCGAAGGATCTCATCGGCTCCAAGACTGCAACCATCTCAGAGTGTATATGCTGCCGAGACGACATCATGACATACCTGATCCACAGGGGGATGGAGAGCCTGCGCTCCTTCAAAATCATGGAGTCCGTCCGAAAGGGAAAGGGGCTGAAGCCGGAGGATGAGGCCGCCATGCGGGAGGCCAATGTCCCGGAGTGGTACA
>JAHZBS010000171.1 GCA_019423265.1 Clostridiales bacterium | reverse complement strand
CAATTTTAACGATCCGAAAATTTCGAGAGGAGCCAATCTCCCAGGAGGAAATGATCCGGTGGGGAACGCTGACCCAGGAGAGCGCTGATTTCTTGTCAAGGCTGGTCCGGCAGCGATACAATGTTTTTATCTGCGGGGGAACCGCCTCGGGGAAGACGACGCTTTTAAATGTACTGTCCAGTTTCATCCCGAGGGAGGAGCGGATCATCACAATCGAGGACGCGGCGGAACTTCGCCTAAATACGCTGGATAATGTGGTGACCATGGAAACGCGGAATGCGAATGTGGAGGGAAAGGGAGCGATCACGATTCGAGATTTGATCCGGACCAGTCTGCGAATGAGGCCAGACCGGATTATTGTGGGGGAGATCCGAGGGGCGGAGGCGCTGGATATGCTGCAAGCGTTGAATAGCGGGCATGAGGGATCGCTGTCAACAGGACACGCCAACTCTTGTCGAGATATGCTGTCGCGTATCGAGACTATGGTACTCATGGGGGCAGAGTTTCCGCTTGAGGCTATACGGCAGCAGATCGCATCGGCAATCGACATCCTAGTGTTTATCAGCCGGCAGAAAGGGGGAGGCCGTCATGTCACAGAGATTGTGCAAATTTTGGGTATCGAGGGAGGAAATATTCAGACGGAGGCGCTGTTTCAATGGGAAAAAGGCGAGCTGAGAAGAACGGAGGCCCTGCTGGCGAGGCACAAGGGAAGGGAGTGAATCGGAACTATGTTCTCAGTGTAAAGCAATGGATCCGGTACGGAGGGATGGCAGGATGTATTGCCTTTGCCATTGCGCTCATCTTTTATCAGAATTTAGTGGTCAGCTGTGTGGCAGCAGGCTGTGCGGCCGCCGTATTCCCGCTGTATAAAAGGCGGGATCTGGAGGCGAAGCGGCAGCAAAAGGTCGCGCTGGAGTTTAAGGAATGTCTGTACGGACTGGTGGCGGCGCTTCGGTCAGGACGGTCTCTGGAAGGTGCGTTTGAGGCCTCACTGGAGGATATGGATCCGGAGTTGACTCCGGTTTTATTCCATGAATGGCAGATTATCATCGGGAAACTGCGCGTGAACCAGCGCATTGAGGATGCGCTGGAGGATTTTGCGCGGCGAAGCGGTGTGGAGGAAATCGCCAGCTTTGCCCAGATTATACAGATTTGCAAACGGACCGAAGGCAATATTGCAAAGGTCATCGAAAATACAGCGGCACTCCTACAGGAGAAAATTGAGATTCAGGGCGAGGTACAGGTCGCACTTGCAAAGAAGAAGATGGAACAGAAAATACTCAATGTCATGCCGGTAGCGGTACTCTCTCTACTGCTGCTATTATCGCCTGATTACCTAGCTCCACTGTATTCAAGCTTTCAGGGTAGAATGATCATGACCGTCTGCGCAGGTCTTGCCATTGCGAGCTACTGCATATCGAAGCGAATGGCGGACATCGAGATCTAAAGGGAAAACAGGGGGAGGGCTTTCATGGTTTGGGTCATACTGGCCCTGGAGGGAATATTGCTGATTCTTTTTGCCGTGAGCCATTGGCGGTATCACAAGAATAAGATCCAGTTCAGCATACGGTTTGATGGAAAAAAGGTGGGACTTGAGCGAATTCTAACGCCTCTCGGCATGTTCATGGTGGTCGATATTCTGCATGTGAAATTTGCCAAGGCCTACAGAAAGGCGGCATTTGAGGATATTCGTCAGATGGCGCCGGCTGGGGACACGAAGCGGCTGTATCAAATTTTTATCGCACAGAAGGTGGGAATGGCGCTTGGCATCCTCTTTCTGTGTAATGCGTGTTTAATGTTTTCTATGTCCGCTTCTTCGGATCAAAAGGGAGAAGCCTTCAACGGTGCGTCCATTGAAAGGCCGGAGTACCAACAGGGGGACGCCGGGGAAAGGCTGCTGCTGTCAGCCTGGCTTGATGATACGGTGATTCAGCGGGAGGTGGTGGTGAGTGTGCCGGAACAGCAACCGGACGCCATACAGCGGAAACAGGAATTGGAAGAGGCGAAGATGTATTTACAGGGCTACTTCCATGAGTTGGGGCTTATCCGGGAGGATATACAATTGCCGGATCACAGAAAAAGCGTGAGCTTCTCCTATAGCAGCGGGTTGCCGGAATATATCCGGGATGATGGCCGATTGCGAAGAGAGAACCTTCCGCGGGGGGAGACGAAGGTTCCCATGCAAGTGACTCTCCGCAGTGGTGAATACGAAACGGCAATCACCCTTTCTTTAGTGTTGGCGGGCAAAACGGAAGATTTGGAGGCGCAAGTCGAGGAGATGGTGGAGAATCTCAACGCGGGAGCGTATTCAACGGCAACGGAAGTCCTGCTGCCTTCCAGCGGCGCAGGGGCAGTTCGATATGAGTGGCACAAGGTGGAGAAAAGGCCGGCGTATGTCCTTTGGATCGCGCTTATGTGGCTGATTCCAATCCTTTTGTTCATTGGGCGGGACCGGGAGCTAAAAAAGGCTGTTGCGCAAAGGAGGGAAGCGATGCGCATCGCGTACCCGGAGGTCATCAATAGGTTTGTCATGCTGCTCGGCGCAGGCCTCAGCACGCAGAGAGCGTGGATGAAGATCACAGGTGATTATTTAGAGAAACGAAAAGGATTGGAGGGGACAATTGAACCGATCTATGAGGAGATGCAGATTGCAACGCTACAGATGCAAAATGGGACATCCCCCAAGGAGGCGTTGGAACAGTTTGCCGCTCGCGTTAAAGTTAAAGAAATCCGACAGTTTATCTCAGTGTTATCCCAGAATTTAAAACGCGGGGATGAGTTCATCATCACACATTTACGCGAACTGAACGCGCAGGCGTGGGAACTGCGGAAAAAGTACGTGCAAGAAAAATCGGAGGAGGTGGATACAAAGCTTCTCATCCCTATGATGCTGATGCTGGTTGTGATTTTAATCGTGGTATTGGCTCCGGCCATCATGACGATGCAAATCGGGTAAGTCCATATGGTAAGAAGTTGAGGAGGAATGACACGGCTATTTGTGTCGGAGCGCCACAAATAGCTCTTATGGCAGAAGAGAAATCGCCTTCGCGAATTTCTCTTCGCCCCGTCACTGACGCTCCGGAATGGAGAATAGTATGAAAATCTGGGTGAAATTGCAGGAATTCTGGAATCGCGAGGAAGGAATGGGAACCATCGAGATCGTGTTAATTATTGTAATTTTGATCGCGCTCGTCCTGATGTTTAAAAGCACCGTCGTAGAGTTTGTATCCGGCATCTTAGAAAAGATCTCATCCCAGGGAGCAGCATTTGATCCGGGAGCCATTGCAAAATGAATCGGGGGGCAAAGGCCAGCCTAACTGTGGAGACTGCCATGCTCTTTCCCATTGTGTTCTTGTTGCTTCTGGCTGTCATGCAATGTACACTGTTTCTTGTCTATGAAACGTATGTGAAAGCGCTCTGTGATCAAGGTGTGATCCTCTGCCAGTCCTGGTATATTCAAGGGGAGACATTGGATACCTGCGTTGAGGAGGCAAAGTCTTATCTCTCGAAACAGCTGCACAACAGTCCATGGGGAGAGCCATCGATCCACGTACACAGCGAAGAGACCCTATTGACCAGGACAATATCGCTGGCAGTGGAGGGTGACTATGCGCTGCTGTTTCCCATGCGCATTGAGGCGATAGCGTCTGGGTTTTTAGAGCGACCGGCAGCATATAAGGAGACCGTGGATCTCATATGGGAGGCGGCATCGCTGCTGCCTCCCATCCACGATGTACTGGACGCCTATGAAAAAAAACTGAATGAATGGAAAGGACGAATCACCGCAGGTGGATAGGAAGTTACAGGGCAGTTTTACCGTGTTTTTCAGTCTAATCTTAATCGTGATACTTTTGTTCTATATGGTCCTATTCTCCATGAGCCGGCATTATCTAGCCATCGTACATGGCCGGAGAGCGCTGGATAGCGCCGCCACCGCAGTGCTGGCAGGATATAATGAGGATCTGGCAGAGCAATATGGATTGATGGGAGTCGAAGATGAGCAACAGATTGGGAGCGGTCTCTCATATTTTTTGCAGCAGAATTATAAGTTGGACGCAGAGCGATTGGCGCGCGGAGCGGGTAGCGATGGCGGGTTTCAGTACCAGCTGCTGCAACTGGAGGTCAGGGATGTCCAGACCGTAAGCGAGGTTGAAGAGTTTCTAAGGCAACTTGAGCAGTTTATGAAAATACGAGCTCCCCTTGCCATCATCCAGGAACTCACCTCCAATTGGGAAGATGCGGGGACGGCGGTGACAGGCGGAGGGATCTTGGATGAGGTACAGAAAATCCAAGAGAAGGCGCTCGTGTATAACGGCCACTTTGCAGAGTTTGTCTCCTGGGTTGATGGAATTCGTGACGATGGGGCGTGGAGGCGGTACTATGTCAAGAACTTCCCCGGAGAGGGATGGGCCGTCAATGAGATCACGGATTCACTGGAACAATTGATCTCGCAGTGGGAGACCTATGGGATTATCCCATTGAATACAGACGGTAAGCTTGTGAAGTGGATCGGCAGGTTGGAGAGCTATGTAGAGGTTCACAAAAATGCGAAGGAAGCTTGGTCAGAAACCGTCAGACTGGGAAAGGAGCTAGCTGCGGAGATCCAAGACTTGCGAAGCCGGATTGAGGCTATGAGACCGGAAGAACAATCGCAGCAGCTCATCAAGCAGGTGCAGGAGCAGATGGATGAATTGGAATCCTCCCTGCACCGGGGAAACGGCGGCGATGAACAGATCACCCAGGCAATTGACCAAAATTTGAAGCTTCTACAGAATTGTGGAGATAGCTTCAAAAGGCTGCGGGACACGATTTGGAGGCTGTCGGAAGAATTGGAGATTTGGGCGCAGACGGCAGGGCAGCGCGCCGATGAACTCTCCCAATATCAGACGGACATATCGCTTGAATATGAGATCCACTCCGGTGATGAAGGGTGGTCATGGGGGGATATTTTGGAGGCGCTAAACTCACATGTCATTGATTTAAGCCAATATGCGCCCAATTCTATCCTACTAGGGGAGGAAGACATCCGATATCAACAGCTGCCCTCTGTGGTGGATGGCGTGAAGGAGGAAGGACAGCCGGGGGGAGATTCGATTCTTCTGGAACCGGACAATCTCGCCCAGACCGCAGAGCTCATAGGGGATAGCCTGCTTCGAAGAGTCTATTTGACGGAATATACCATAGGCCAGCTGACCAATCTTGAAGAGACGATTCGCAGGGGGAAAGGCGAATCGCCAACCAACCTTAGAGGAATGGTTAAACAGAGCGGTTTTTTTGCTAATGAAGTCGAATATATTCTAAACGGCTCCATTAATGAATACGACAATGCAT
>JAHZBS010000170.1 GCA_019423265.1 Clostridiales bacterium | reverse complement strand
ATCTATTGTCTTCCCGGGAGGTTATTATAGACTTGCAGGGGTTGTGCGAAAAGCGACTTTTCACACAACCCCTGTATGCTGTAACGGCTCCAGGTAGGCGTCCGGAATCCGGCGTCCGTCACGGCCGGCGCCGAGAGGTACGCCCTGTTTATTCATCCCGTGATAGTCGCTGCCGCCTGTACAGAAAAGGCCGAGCTCCCGGGCTTTTTCCTGCAAAAATATGGTTCCTCTTTCATCACAGCTAGAATGGATAACCTCCAGCCCGTCCATGCCTGCATTCGCCACAAACTTGAGCAGCACGGCACATTCATCCTCGTTTAACTTGTAGAGCAGCGGGTGGGCCAGCACAGCCTTCCCTCCGGCGCCATGGATCAGACTGATGGCTTCCTCCGGCGACAGCTGCCGGCGCGGAACATAGCCAGGACACCCGGCCCCAACAATCTTGGCAAAGGCTTCATTGGTATCGCGGCAGTATCCCTTTTCCGTCAAAGCTTGGGCAAAGTGGAGGCGGGAGACGACATGCCCTTCCCCTCCGGAATAGCGCTCAATATCATCTTTTGCGATGGCGTATCCCAGCTGCTGCAAGCGGAGCAGCATGGTTTCATTTCTCCTGCCGCGCTCTTCACGGATGGAGCGAAGCCGGTTGGCAAAATCCGGCTGCTGGTAGCGAAATCCGTATCCGAGAATATGGATATCGCGTCCAAGGTAGGAGGCGGAGATCTCGACGCCAGGTATGGCCAGTATGCCGGCTCTCTGTCCCGCTTCCATGAATTCTTTCACACCGTCGGTATTGTCATGATCCGTCAAGGCGATGGCGCGAAGGCCGAGTTCAGCTCCTTTTTGGATGATCTCTTCCGGGCTATCGCTTCCATCGGAATAATAGGAGTGAGTGTGCAAGTCAATCGACATAAAATCGTTCCTTTCGAGGTTGCCTTACGATACGTATATAGTATCACAGAAATAGAAAATGTACAAGATTTTCCCGGCAAAGGGGGCATAAATTGAACTGTCCTACATACATATGGAGTAGAGAGGATCATGAAAGTGGGAGGGATTTTTGTGCAACATACAAAAAGGGAGACGCGGAGAGCCGTACATAAAAACAGCGCCAAGGCCGCTTCGAGCACAAGCGCGCCGATCAAAAGCGTTCTGATGGGGCTGATTCTGTCCTATGGGATCACAACGGCCGGGATTTTGCTCTCCGCCGCGCTGCTCAACGCAGGGGTCTTGAGCGGGAGCCCCAAGCAATATGTTCTGTTGGTCATGGTAATTGTAGTCATATCCGTTCTCGCCGGAAGCCTGCTGACGGCAAAGAAAAGCGCGTCGGGCGGCTTCAAGTGGGCATTGGTCATGGGTGTTCTGTATTTGGCCATCCGTTTGCTCGTATCCTTTGCCGTTAATGGAACTAACCTATTCGTCGGAAGCCTGGTGACAGAGATTATCTCTACGCTGGGAACAGCTGCTCTAGGAGGAATTCTCGGCGGCCGCAGAAAATAGCAAATATTTCAATGTCCCCTATTGACAAGTGCTTATTCTATGATATATAATGCAACTTGTAGATTGGAGAAAGCCATATTCACAGAAAGGAGACAGGACGATGCATAACAAATCGGCGCTTTATCTTACAATTAATCGTTCTAAGAGGACCCGTTTGTCCCTTGACCGTGTGAACACGTTCGGTATCCATGCCCTGTCTTCGTCTGTCATGTAGCGTTCCCCGTTCGCAATCTCTTACATAGTAACCTGACAGGTGGCCATGGGATATCGTCCCATGGCTTTTTTGTGCCGTCTCGCCGCCTTGAGCCGGAGAAAAGCCGTGCAGCTTGGAGAAAGCTGGATGGCTTTTCTTTGCCTTCGGCTGACTCATATTTATACCATATACAAAAGGAGGCCGTATCCTTGCAACTTGTACTGAAACATATGAGAAAACATCTCCTTGGCTACTGTATCGCTACCCTCGCCATGCTAGCCGCCATCGCTCTGGATATGTTGAATCCGCTCCTCGTCCGCGTCATCATCGACGACATCATCAAGGGGGGGCGTGTGGATCTCCTGACCGGGACGCTGCTGGCCCTGTTGGGCGTGACGCTGGGCCGGGGAATCCTCGGCTATCTCCGGGAATTCTTATTCGATAAGACCGGCAGCCGTGTCGCCATGGACCTGCGCAGAGAGGTGTTCCATCATGTCAACTCACTGTCCCTCTCCTTCTTCGACACCCGCAGCACCGGCGAGCTCATGGCCCGGATCAAGGAGGATGTGGACAATATCTGGGATTCCTGCGGATTCTGTGTACGGTTTCTAATCGACCAGATCGTATACTTTGTCATGTCCGCCGCCATTCTCTTCATACTGAGCTGGAAGCTGGCCCTATTGTGCCTGGCGGTTATGCCGCTGATTTTCCTGTTGGCTATGATCATGGAACGAAAATTAAATACCGTCTATGACAAAATCAGCGATCAGGCCGCTGTGCTCAATACGACCGCCCAGGAAAACATTGCCGGTGTCCGGCTGATCCGCTCCTTTGCCCGGGAACCCTACGAGATTGAAAAGTTCCGGAGACAGAATGAGGAGAATTATAACCTGAACTATCAGGAAACCCACATTCTCTCCAAATACGATCCCGCCATCGAATTTCTGTGCAGCGTCGTGACCGTTTTTATCATCACCGTCGGCGGGATCCTCGTCATCGGAGAGGACCTAACCCTTGGAACGCTGGTGGCTGTCAACAGCTTCGCCACCATGATGACCGGGCCCATGCGCAATCTGAGCTGGATCGCCAACGTCCTTGCCCGGGCGAACGCGTCGCTCAAAAAAATAAACGCCATCATGGCCGAAAAACCGAAAATTCAGCCGCCTGCCAATCCTCAAATTCCTCCGGTGATCCAAGGCGCCGTTTCCTTTTCCCATGTGTCTTTCTCCCGGGAATCCAAAACGATCCTGGACGATATCAGCTTCACCCTTCCCGCCGGCGGAACCCTGGCCATTATGGGCTTCACCGGCGCAGGTAAATCATCCATTATCAACCTTCTGTGCCGTCTCTATGATGTGACCGGCGGTTCCATCACTCTTGATTCCATCGACGTCCGAAGCTGGGACTTAACAGCCCTGCGCAGGAGTATCGCCACGGTGATGCAGGATGTGTTCCTGTTTTCTGACACTGTGGAGGAAAACATTTATTTCGGGGACGACACGGACCTGGAATCACAGCACAGCATATCGAGAGACACGATGCTACAGGCATCCCGGGACGCCCAAGTTCACTCCTTTGCCCAGGGGCTTTCGGAGGGCTACGAGACGATCATCGGAGAGCGGGGCATCGGCCTTTCCGGCGGTCAGAAACAGCGGATCTCCATCGCGCGCGCTTTGGCGAAAGACTACTGCAAGGTTCTCA
This sequence comes from Clostridiales bacterium, assembly GCA_019423265.1. The sequence goes on along the minus strand of JAHZBS010000170.1, from coordinate 1,959 downwards.
TTCTGGACGACGCCACATCGGCGCTGGACATGGAGACGGAGCACGCCATTCAGGAAGCCATCGACAAGCGCAGAGATGTCACAAAGATTCTCATTGCCCATCGAATCTCCGCTGTAAAAGATGCGGATGAGATCCTATTCTTGGAGAATGGCCGCATCGCGGAGCGCGGAACCCACGACGCCCTGATGGCAAAGAAAGGGCTCTACTATGAAACCTATCTGGAACAATATGGCACACAGCACGGCGGCGGCGCCGCATAAGGAGGTGTAACGCTATGCCCATCAATACATTTCGGGAGGACGAGGAGACAAAGGAAGGCGTAAAGCTACCGATGCTAAGACGGCTTTTGCGGTATCTAATCCCTTATAAAAAGTCAGTCATCAAGGTATTCGCTCTCATTGCCCTCATCCTGGCTGTACAGCTGTTCAATCCTTTCTTTCTACAGGTGGGGATTGACTACTTTATCGATGAGACCCAAAATATCCCCGGCCTGCTAGCCGTTGGCGCTCTCGTGGTTATACTGAATGTCCTCTCCATGTTCGCCATTCGCCTTCGGCTTCGGGAGATGGCCAAGCTCTCCAACGGGGTGCTGTATCAGATCCGGCAGGATCTATACGATCACCTGCAAACCCTGTCATTTCGCTACTTTGACCAGCGGCCGGCCGGAAAGATCCTGGCTCGGGTCATCGGGGATGTCAACTCCCTTAAAGAATTGTTCAACCAGTGCATTCTCACACTGCTCCCCAACCTTGTTAAGCTTGTCTGCGTGTGCCTCATCATGCTGATTCTCAATGTCAAGCTGGCTCTCTTCGCCTTCCTCATCGTACCATTTCTCGCCGGGGGCCTGATTTTTATCCAGCGCCGGGCACACCGGGGCTGGCGCCTCTTCCGGAAGAAGAACTCGAATCTGAATGCCTTTGTCCATGAGAATATGTCAGGCATCCGGGTTGTCCAAGGATTTGCCGCCCAAGGCCAGATGAATCGGAATTTCAACGGGCTCGTCCGGCAGCAGCAGGGCGCTTACATCAGCGCCGTCCGCTATACGGACCTGTTCTGGGCCTTTGTAGAGGTGGCATGGGGGGTTGGCAGCATCATCGTCTATTGGGCCGGAGTCCGTATGCTGGACACCGGTCACATCACCGTCGGCCTCCTCGTATCCTTCAGCAGCTATCTGTCCATGTTCTGGCAGCCCATCATGGATTTATCCAATTTCTATAACAACCTGGTTACCAATATGGCGGCGGCGGAACGGATCTTTGAGGTCCTGGACACGGAGCCTGAAATCCGCAACGCCGACGGCGCTCAGGCGCTCCCGCCCATCAAGGGGAAAGTGGAGTTTCAGCATGTCACCTTCGGATACGACCCAGAGACTCCCGTTTTGCAGGACGTGAGCTTTTCCGTCTCCCCCGGTCAATCCATCGCCCTGGTCGGTCCCACAGGCGCGGGAAAGACCTCCATCATCAATCTGATCAGCCGGTTCTACGATATCCAGGAGGGGGCGATCCTGCTAGACGGGTACGACATTTCCCAAGTAACCTTGGAGAGTCTGCGGAGCCAGATGGGCATTATGCCTCAGGACACCTTTCTCTTTTCTGGCACCATAAAGGATAATATCCGGTATGGCCGGCTTGACGCCACCGACGAGGAGATCGTGGAAGCGGCCAAGGCTGTCCACGCCCACGAGTTTATCATGGAGATGGAAAAAGGGTACGACACGGACATTCAGGAGCGGGGCGGCCGCCTCTCCGTGGGGCAGCGGCAGCTTGTAGCCTTTGCCCGAGCAATGCTGTCCAACCCCCGCATCTTGATACTGGATGAAGCTACATCCAGCATTGACACCCACACGGAGCGGCTAGTCCAGGCGGGCATCCGCCAGCTGTTGACAGGCCGGACCTCTTTTGTCATCGCCCACCGGCTGTCCACCATTCAGCAGGCGGATCAGATCCTCGTCATCGACAA
>JAHZBS010000017.1:21462-22444 GCA_019423265.1 Clostridiales bacterium | reverse complement strand
GCTTACAGTTCCATGCCCAAAACGGAGCGCCGCGAAATTTTGACGGCGGATTTTGAAATTGCGCTTCCCAATTTGCATCCATAATATCCTCCATTCCGGAGCGTTCGCCAGAGGCGAATTGTGCCATAACAGCTATCTGCGACGCTCCTGCACCGATAGCCGTTGTATATCCTTTATCCCACCACCAGCGATAGCAGATCTTGGACATCCGCTGTCGCCAGACACTCCACTGTATCCGATGCGCCGTAGTAGATCTTGACTTCGCCGCTCTCCTCCAGAATCATACCGCCCGGGAAAATGACATTGGTTCGGAACCCATCGTCAACCTCCCACCGTGTCTCCGGAGCCAAAAGCGGTTCTCTGTACAGACCGATGATCTTGCTGGGATCGTCAAGATCCAGCAGCATAAGACCGGCACAGTACCGCTTTCTCCAAGCCTGCTCCCACCCGTTCTTTCCACGGCTGGGATCGATATCCACCGCGTGGAATAGGGTGAGCCAGCCTTTTTCCGTCTTAATGGGGGGCGCGCCGGGCCCCGTCTTGTCGTTGGCGTAGGGGACCGCCTCCACCGGCAGCACCAATCTGCTGTCACCCCAATACCGGAGATCCGGCGAGTAGGATAGCCACGTGTCAAACCGGTCCTTTCCCCCTCTGGAGTATACGGGGAAGGGGCGCTCCAGCCTTACATACCGGCCGCCCACCTTTTCCGGAAACAACACCATGTTTCGATTATCCGGCACAGTCAGGGACAGAACCTCTATCTTTTGAAAGTCATCGGTGACCGCGATGCCGCCCCGAAGCCCATGGTTCGTATCCACGGCAAAACACAGGTATACCCGGCCATCGATCACGGTCAGCCTTGGATCATAGACGCGGGTAATATCCGGGTCGTCCATTTGCTGCACGGTTAAGAAAGGTTCCTTCTGGACATCCCAGTGAATCCCATCCCGGCTGTATGCCAACCCGATGACACAGTGTTTGA
>JAHZBS010000017.1:0-21452 GCA_019423265.1 Clostridiales bacterium | reverse complement strand
CCTCTCTCCGGCACATAGCCATAGTCATACCGGAAGGCCATGACATACCGGCCCTGGAATTTGCATACCCCGGCGTTAAAAATGCAATCCGCCTCAAAGGGGATATCTTTCTTTGATAAAATTGGCTCCCCCCTCTGATACCGCTTCACCAGCGGCGAAGAAAGCAGCTCTGGCAGTACTTTTCCCATATCGTTGCCTATCCTTTCCTTTTCGATTTCTTTACGCCATAGTTTACACGGTTTGCCCAACGTTTTCAAGATTTTTTTGTCGAATTGTGAAAGAATATTCACCGCTACCTACCCTATAGACACAGCAGTTCTCCTCGAGGCCCAGGAACGCAATGCCCTCTTACTCCAGCGCCTATGAATCGCTCTATCTCCTTCCCACAAACAAAGTGCCGGCGCTGTTGCCTTTCACGATTTCATAGAGTGCCTCCGGCGCTTTCCCGTTTGTGATAACGGTATCGATCCCCTGTGCAGCCGCCAATTCCGCAGCCCGAAGTTTTGTTTTCATGCCGCCTGTTCCACGCCTTGAGCCTGCGCCGCCTGCAAGGGAATATACCGTGTCGTCAATCTGCTCGATCCGGCTTATGAGCTTTGCATTTGGGTGCAGCCGCGGATCTGCGTCATACAGGCCGTTTATATCGGACAGAATGACCAGCTGCTTGGCCTTGCACAGAACCGCGACCACAGCAGAAAGCATATCGTTATCGCCAAACAGTCTGTCCTCTGATTCTATCTCGGTATAGCTGACAGAATCATTCTCGTTGACTACGGGGATAATCCCCATCTCCAACAGGGCATTGAATGTATTTGTCAAGTTTTCTTTCTTTTCTTCCTGTTCCATATCTTCCGCGTTCAGCAGAATTTGAGCGATTGTCTTGTCGTAATCGCTGAAAAACTTGTCATATAAATACATGATACTGCATTGACCTACCGCAGCCGCCGCCTGTTTCATCCGCATACTGGACGGGCGCTCTTTTCGATTCAGTTTATTCGCGCCAACGGCAATGGCGCCGGACGATACCAAAATGACTTCATAGCCCATATTCTGAATATCGGACAGGACGCACGCAAGGCGGTCAAATGAGCGCAGATCGCTTCTCCCCATCTCGTTAGTGAGGGTGGAAGTCCCCACCTTGACCACAATTCTATTTTGATATAGCCCCATGTCACACCTCGATCACAGCGGCCGTATGTTTTGTAAAGGGCAAGAATCTTCGGTAAATGTCATCGGTTCTCACTTTCATATATCCGGTTGTCGTGCCGTCGCTGCACCCATACCATTCCTCTGCAAGAACGTCCTTGTCAAAAATAATCTGCACTCTCTGATCGGTGTCCAAGAGACTGCTGAAAACAGTGGCCGCTCCAATTTTTGTGCCGAGCATCGTTTCCATCTGTTCCGCAGGCGCGAAGGACACGCGGGCAATGCCTAGCGCGCTGCTGAAGTCCTTAGAGCGAAACGGCTTGTTGCCAACGGTGACAAACAAATAAAACTCTGTCTGCTGCCTGTTGCAGAGGAACAGGGTTTTTACCATGTTCATATTCAGCTTTTCATCGATGGCGACGCAGTCCTCCATTGTAATCGCTTCGTCTGTGTCAACACGTTCAAAGGGAATTTGCAGTTTTTCTAACGTTCCATAGACCAACTCTTGAAGCTGCGTCTGAAATTCATGGGGGGCTTCAGTTTGAATTTCGCTTACATAAAACATTTTGCTATCCATTCTGCTGTGCATTTTGCTCTTCACACTCCTGCTTGACTTTTTATCGTTTTCAGTTTACCATGTATTTTATGATTACAAAAGCGAATGTTTTTCATAGAACCCATGATAAAATCAGATACTAGAAGCGGAGTGATACGATGGATATGAATATTCAAAAATATATGGCCTTTGTCAAAACCGTGGAATACGGCAGCTTTACAAAAGCCGCCGAGATGTTGAATTACTCTCAGTCCGGCATTAGCCGCATGATCCACGACTTGGAAAAAGACTGGAAGATCGTTTTGTTGGAGAGGGGAAAATCCGGCGTAAAGCTGACTAGCGACGGAATGAAGCTGCTCCCCTATGCAAAGAGCGTCTGCACAGAATATGGAAAGCTTCAGATGGAAGTTGACGAGTTGAACGGCCTGCAAGCGGGACTTATCCGCATCGGCACATTCTCCAGTGTGGCGACACATTGGCTGCCAAACATTATCAGAGAATTTCAAAAGGTATATCCAAACATTGAGTATGAGCTGCTGCTTGGCGACTATACCGAAATTGAAGAGTGGATCTTGGACGGACGTGTGGACTGTGGATTTTTGCGTCTTCCCGCACACCCGGAATTTGAAACAATCTTTTTGGAACAGGACAGACTGCTGGCCATTCTGCCGGAGAATCACCCTTTGGCAAACCTTGAGAAAGTCCCTGTCGCCGCGCTCTGTGACGAACCGTTTATGCTTTTGGAGAAAGGCGCCAAGACGGAGGTATCGGAGATATTTGAGCGATGCAACCTGACGCCTAAAGTACATTTTACAACGTGGGATGACTATGCGATTATGTCAATGGTGGAAAGCGGCCTTGGCATCAGCATTTTGCCGGAATTGATTTTGAAGCGCGTGCCATACCGGATCGTCGCAAAGGAACTAGATGTCCCTGCGTACCGAAAAATCGGTATCGCCCTGCGGAGTAAAAAATCGGCTTCTCTCGCAGTAAAACGGTTTCTGGACTATCTGCAATATCGCTAGTTCTTGGGACAATCTTTAATACAGTACGGCGGAAAACATAATCAACCTAATGCCCGCACATAGCGGAATACCAAGCGGCGCCAAAAGGGCAGGCCACTGTTCACTTTTGCCGCTTGCTCTTGGGTATAGCGCCACACCGCCTGCGCTTCTTCCTCCGAAACCCCTTGCCGGCTATATTTTGCCTTCAAAGCCAGCTCTCTTATCTCAGGGCTGATAACCGCGCCATACGAGAGCAACTGCTCAAGGTATCCATACATGGATACCACCGCCTGATTTCTCTCGCCTTCGCAGAACGCTCTCCGGCGCATGGCAGCGCGCCAGCGCCGGCGCAAAACAGTACACACCGCCAACGCGAACAGCACAAGCGCCGCCCACAGAGGCCAAAAATTGGACTTCGCACCGGGCTGTGGCTTCTCCGCCACAGCCTCCGGCCGCGATGAGTCTTCCCTGGACTCCGACGCCTCCACGGAGGATTCCGCTGGGGCCGAGCTCTCCGCAGAAGACTCTGCCGGAGCGCTAGACTCCGCTTCCGACACCTGCTCTGCCGCCGTCATCCCGCCAGGTGTGACCTCCAGCGGCTGCCATCCCAGCCCTCGGTAATAGACCTCCACCCAGGCATGACCTCTTCGATCCGTGACGTGTGCCCAGCCATCGCTCCCAAAATCCTCCGCCGCCACGGCATACCCTTCCGCGTACCTGGCCGGAATGCCCAAGGTCCGCAGCAGCACCGTAGCGGCGCTGGCAAAGTGAACGCAATACCCCTGCCGGTTTTGAAATAAAAAGTACTCCACAAAGTCCTCGCCCCGCGGCACAGCGCCAGGTGTCAGAGTGTACTGATAGGAGGACAAAAAGGAGACGACCTGCTGGATCAAGTCGCTTTCAGACTCCACCCCGTCCCGCAGGAACGCCGTCAAGTCTTCCAGACTTGTCCGAAGCTCCTCGGGAACTTGCAGGTATTGATCCATTACAAACCGATCATAGGCCTCGAACCCTTCCTCCAATTCCATAGCAAAATCGTACAGCGGCGCTCCCGCCAAATCCGCATAGATAAAAGAGTAGGATCCTGAATCGCTCAATTCATAAAATAGGTCCTGCACTGGCACCAACCCCGGCATATTCTCCACATCGAGGTTGTACGGTGTAAACACGAAATTGGAGGCTGAGGGACGAGGATCGATCACAACAGAATTTGTGGGGTACCTTTCAAAGCAGTGGGGCGCAATGTTCATGGGGTACATGGAAAAATCCATGCCCTGGTAAGTCTCACCGGCAAAGGCTGTCCACGCCGATCCGGTATACCTGGCCCCAGAACGTCCACGGAGATATAGCCGGCCCGGATTGTCCGAGAACACATCCAGCACGATCTCACCGGTGAAACGCAGATTCCCCCGCCCCTGCAAATCAATGTTCTCAGAGACCGGACGGCTGCTGTCATGAATCCCCGGCTTCTCATCTTCCCCCGGCGTCAATTCCCCCATGAGCTGCGATCGGAGTCCCTCAACCGTATCCGGTCTTGTATATGTGTCCTCCCCCAGCGCAAAAAACAGCACGGCCGCAAGCGCAGCCGACACCGGCACCGCCAGCAACACCAGCTTAGCCCTATCGGTTTCGTCTTTTCCCCGCCGCCTCCCAGACAGAATCAGGGCAGCCCAAAAGGGGAACAAAAACAGAACCCCTGCCCAGTTGGGTTCCCGCGTAATCACAAGCGCGGCCGCCAAAAAGGGAAGGGTCAAGATGACGCCCAGATAACTGCGATTCCTCCGCGCCACAGCCCATGCCAGAAACCAGGATAAAAGCGCTCCGACCCCTGCGAAAAAAACCGTGATGACCTCCCGGATTCGCCCTTGGGACAAATTTTCCAGGGGCACAAGATATTCGATACCCTCAATCTCTTTGGAATACTCTATGCTGACCAGGCTTCCCACATAGGCGGCCCCCCGTACAAGATCCTCCCGAACCGCATACAGGCAAAACGCAAGGAGCGCGGCCGATGCGCCTGTCAATATCCAGCGAACGCCCTTCCTGGGGATCCCGTACAGCGCTGCCATCACGGCGGCCACCGCCGCACACCCGTAAGCGACTGTCGAATAATCAGCCGGTATGGAGAGCGCGGACCCAAAACTGACGATGGATCCCGCCGATCCAAGCCAAATCAAAAGAAAATAGGAGCTCCAGGCGAGCATCCACTTGACCATACGCTTCATTGGCGATACTCCTCCAAAAGACTCCCATCCCTCATCCTCCGGATACTCTGTGCATCGACCGCGATCCCTTGCGCATCCCCCAAGTCCGCGATCCAACCAGTATTCCGTCTCTCAGGAAGGGAAGTCGAAAGTAATTGCGGCAGTGCCGTTAGCAGATCCTCCTCGCTGCGTATTCTCGCCCGGCAGATCTCCCGCCCATCCTCCCAGCAAATTTCATGGGGGAACTGGCGATCTAATAGGAACTCGGACAGCGATAGCAGGCGGTCCAGCATCCTGTCGGCCGCGTCTGCCTCCCCGTCCCATACAGGATAAAGCCGAGTCATCCCCCGCCCCTCTCCGCTGTCGTCAGCCCTCACCATCAAGTCGTCCAGTCTGGCCGACAGCTTCCAGTGGACAAGCCGCGGTGAGTCAGGCGGCCGGTATTCGCGGATTTCCATATCAACGCTGTCCTCGTCCCAGCCATTTCCCTCCCGCCGCACACTTTCCAGCAGCTCCGGGTCCACCGCGGTCTCGTAGAGCTTTGGTGTGGAGACAACTGTCGCTGTAGCCTCTGTCCGCCTAGGGATCGCAAAAAGTCCCAGCAGGTCATAGACCCACAGCCTTTTGGCCGTCCATTGGACCACGCCGCAGTGGGTGAGTTGGAATTCCTGCCTGCTGCGGATGCCGCGTCCATAAACTGGCATTCGCAGCACTCTTTGCTCCCCTTCGCCTGTCATTCGGTTCTCCATCTGGAGGACAAGGCGGCCCCGGTATACAGGCAGCCCCAGGGAACTGCGCAGTCCCACAGCCACAGTCGCCGGCGTTCCCCGCTCCTGCCGCGGTTTCTCCGCCTCCAGCGAGACTTGAACACTCCACATGGCTGGCAGGCTAAACAGCAGCGAAAAGAGAGGAAAGACCGCCACGAAAACCAGAGTAAAATATGAAAAGTATCCGATAAAGAGGATATAAAACAGCACCGCCAACGCCAAAATCAGCAGATACGCAATCCATCGTCTGATCATGCCTCCGCCCTCAACGCATCCGCGGCGGCGGCGTATTTTCCAAAATGGCGTGAATCACATCTTCCGGCGATCGGTGTTCCGCCTTTGCCTTCGGGCTTAAAAGTATCCGGTGCGGTATACAGTCGGGAAATACTTCCAGAATATCCTCCGGCAAAACATAGTCGCGCCCTCTCAAAAACGCGGAGGCCTGCGCCAGCCGCGACAATGCCACGGAGGCCCTTGGACTGGCTCCCTGCCGTATAAAGCCATTGTTCCTTGTGGCGGATACGAGCCGGACGATATACTCATCGATCTCCTGGTGTACATAGATCCTTTCCACATCCAACCGCATTGCCGACACATCCTCCCCACTTGCCACCGCCTCCACGGAGTCCATGGGATTCCGGCCCCTCCTTCGCTGTAGCATATCCACCTCATCGGCCGGGGAAGGGTATCCAATGGATAGCCGCACCATAAACCGGTCCATCTGCGATTCAGGCAAAAGTTGCGTTCCGGCAGAGCCCGCCGGATTCTGGGTTGCAATGACCATAAAGGGTTGGGGGATCTTGTGGGCAATCCCGTCCACCGTCACTCTCCCCTCCTCCATGGCCTCCAAAAGCGCCGCCTGGGTCCTGCTGGACGCCCGATTGATTTCATCCGCCAGGAATAGATTGCAGACAATCGCCCCCCTCTGATAGTTCCACACCCCTTGCTCTTTATCATACATGGAGAAACCGGTGATGTCCGATGGCATTACATCCGGTGTAAACTGAATTCTTCGGTATTCCGCGCGGATCGCTTTGGACATGGCGAGAGCGAGGGTCGTCTTCCCCACTCCCGGTCTATCCTCCAACAGCACATGTCCTTGCGCCAGAAGCGCCAGCATCACTTTTCGAATGATATCATTTTTCCCCACAAATACCTTTGCGACTTCCCCCATAATCTTTTCTGCCAGCGTCATCCCGTTTTCATCCTTTCTCTTTCAGCATGGGCAAACTTCCGGTGAACACTTTACTCGCGCCTAGCGCGATAGCGCCCGTCAACGGCGCGCCGCGGAGGAATTCCGTGTGGACAAATTCCGCTCTTCGCCCTCCGTAGCCGCGCAAATAAGCCCCTAAATCCTCTGCCAACATGGACTCCAGGATATTCGCCCCGGGTATCGTTTCATATCCCAGGATCACCGTGGAAAACTCGTATAGATTCAGCGCGTTGCGGAGGGCATAGCCGAGGTAGGAGGCAAATTCCCGGGCCGCCGCTAGGCAGGCCTGATCCCCTTCCTGGACGCCGGCCATGACATCGGCGAAGGATCGAATATCCCGGGTGGAAACCCCCGCCGCCTTTTCAACCGTCTTGCTCTCATCCGCATATAACTCTAGACAGCCGCGGCTCCCACAAGGGCACAGAGGGCCGTGAAAGTCAATGGTAGTATGCCCCAGCTCCGGGCTGTAGCCGTGGACTCCCTGGTACAGTTCACCGCCGAGGACCATTCCGGCTCCAATCCCCTCATGAATGTAGACATACAGGAAATTATCGCTTCCAACCCCCTTGCCATATAGAGACTCTGCCAGGGCACAGGCGCTGGAATCGTTGAGAAGAAATGCGGCAACCCCCGCGATCTCCTCCATCCACCGACAAACGGGAAGATCCCGCAGTCCCCCAAAGTTAGGCGGATTTAAGATGATCCCCCGCTGCGTATCCACAGGCCCGATGGATACGATCCCCACACAGAGGATTCTTCTCTGGCTTGTCCGGCACCGCTGCTTTAGGCGGCGGTAGCTGTCCGCAAGATTGTGGTATAGCCAATCCACCTCCAGCGTCTCGGGATACGCCTGTTCTTCCCGGAAAAGTTCATGCGCTTTCAGATCGCTGATGATCATGGTGAAACGGCGCCGGGATATATAGACGCCGCACAGAACGGGGCTCTTCGGGGCTAGCTCCAACAAGACCGGCCGCCTGCCTACGCCGGACGTCTCCTTCGGGTTCGACTCTTTGTATTCGACAACCAAGCCCGCATCCATCAACTCCGAAACGATATTGGTTATGGTCATAGCGGTAAGCCCTGTCAGACGTGTCAGATCACTGCGAGACAATCGCGGCGATGTGAACAGGAGCTTCATCACTACATTCCGGTTGAGCTGTTTGATGTCCTTTTGATTCGATCCGGCTAAATAGAACACTGACTCGATCTCCTTTACCTATTAGCAGGTGCCTATTGTCTTGGCAGCGGCTTTCTCCATTCGTTCAGCAGCGCCTCATCTGCGGCAAAAGGGCTCTTCGCGTCCAGATGCAGGGCTCCGTCCCTCCAGACAAACACTTCGTTGGGGCCGATTACCGCCGAAGCGGTCGCCCCCTCTTCCCCTGCCGCTTCCATGGGCTTTTTCCCAATCATCGTCAACTCCGCGTAATGCCCGTAATTCTCTATGGCGCGTATCGCCCGCTGGTATGTCAATCCCTCCGGTTGGCCGCTCCAATCGTTGTCGTCATTGTTGCGGAAAAATGCATCGTTGACGGCGATGGACGGCAGCGGCATAGGCGTCCAAAATTCTTCCGGGTTCAACATGTGATGGGCGATAAACCGATCCGCCATCTCCTGGTCAAACGCACCGTGATCCATAACCCGTATATTATTGTGGAGTAGAATATCCATAAACTCATTGTGACAGTCCCGGTCATAACATGCATTCTTGGACTCAATCCAAAGGTACTCCCGCAGCTTTTTGCGAACCGCCTCTGCCTTTTGCTCCCAATCCGGCGCCTCGCCATTGTCCAAAATCCCAGAGATCGCCGCCAGCGTCTTTCGGGTCTCGTAGGAGTAGGCCATGTAATCCATGGACTCGTAGGGCAGCTTGGCGACGCCTACCGGCGGCTCTTCCCCGCCCCAAAACCCGGGCGCGTGAAAAAAGCGAGTGCAGTGATCCTCCCCTGTGTCACAGATACACCAGGTCTCCAGGCAGCCATCATGGTCGGAATCCCTGTACGTCCACCAGTACTCGTCGATGGCTTTCAGCGTATGGTACCGCTTGAGCAGGTAGTCCCGATCCTCGCCATTCCAAAAATACAGGCTGAAGGCCGGGTCCGGAAAACAAAACCCCTGAAACCAGTCGTACTTCGGATACAGCACGCCGTCCCGATGTACGATCCTTCCCGGAATCCCCCCATTTTCCTTTTAGTACGGCTTTCATTTCCATTCCACTAGTTCTTTAAGCCCTGAAAAAATTCAAAAACCATGTCTCGGTGGCCGCGCAAATCCTCATGCCCATAATCCGGATACAGAATGTAGCGCTTGGGGCTTGTGATCTTATTGTAGGCAGCAAATTGCGTTGACGGAGGACAGATGGTATCCATAAGGCCTACCCCCATGAGAACCTCCGCCCGGATCCGCTTCGTCAAATTTTGAATATCGATATAGCCTAGTTTTTCGAATACTTCATGCTCCCGTTCATGCCGGGGATCGGCGGCGCGGAAATACGCCCTCAGCTCCTCATACGCATTATTCGCAAGATCCATGTCCCACACCCGCTTATAGTCCGATAAAAACGGGAAGTCTGGCGCTGCTCTCCGGATCTGGGGCACCAGCGAGGCGCAGGCCAAGGTCAGGCCGCCCCCCTGAGATCCTCCGCGGGCGCCGACACGGGTCTCGTCCACCTGGTCCATACCCATGACGATCCGCGCCAATAGCGCCGTGTCCAGAAAGATCTGCACAAACAGCATGTCCTCCGCCGGGCCGTCCACGCCCCGGATAAATTGACCGGAGCAGGTCATCCCCAGCGTGCCGCCTATATCTTGAGACCGCCCCGACTGCCCACGACAATCCATAGCCGCTATGCAAAAGCCCTCCGCCACAAAGGGCAGATAGTTTAGCCAATCCCCGCTGTCCCCCATGTAGCCGTGAAAAAATAGGATAGCCGGGCACTTGACATTGCAGTTTCTAGGCCTGGCGTATTTTGCGTGAATTGTCGCTCCCTTGGTGGAGGTAAAATACAGATCAAAACACTCCGCATAGGAAGTCTGAAATGAGCTTTCCACAAGCTCGGGTTTCGGGTCAATCCCGTCCAATCGCGCCAACTGAGAATCCCAGAACTCATCAAAGTCCGCAGGTCTTGGCGTGCTGCCCTGATATTGCAGCAGCTCCTGGATCGGTTTATCAACAATCGGCATGTTCAACATCCTTCTTTCTCTGATTTTCATAGCTGTCGATGGCAGCACGGCCGGGCTTGCGCCCTATGTTTGTACACTGCTCATAGCTTTTGCGAATATTATACCATGCCATAGGATTCCGTGGCAACAAATTTAATGCCCGTCCACACAAAAAACATGATTCTGTTAAAATATGAAGGTGAGCTGGCGGCGCAGAGGCAGGTGACGAATCCCATATGGCATGGTACCTCCTGCTGCTTCTGAGCTTTTCAGCCCTTCTCATCACCGCCCTTTATTTAAAAAGAAAAGTAATCTGAAAATATTCATAAAATATTGAGTTATTCCCTCTGTACTTTCGTGCGCCTTTTTAGTATAATACCCGGAGAAGAGCAACCACTCTCTAATTCTAACAGTGAGGATGTGATGGTATGACAGACAAATCAGCGCCGATCCATATCAGCGCGGCGGAAGGGTCTCAGGGCCTGCGGAAGGCTCTCTCCCAGTGTACGGGGGAAGAGGTGCAGATACTCCTTGGACCGGGATTGTACTATGTGGATGAGACATTCCAGCTGGGAGCACAGCAATCCAACGTGGAAATCCGAGGCCAGGGCGACGTTCGCCTCATCGGCGGCAAACGGCTGCACGGCTGGAAGCCTGTGACGGATCCTTCGGTGCGGAAGCGATTCGATGAGTCTGTGCGAGACTCTGTGCGAGTCATCGATCTCCGGGAAAATGGCGTCTCCGATTATGGCCGCCTTGGAAGGCGCGGCTACAGTGGGGATATGATCCCTTCCCACGGCGAGCTGTTCTTTAACGGGATTCCCATGAACCTGTCCCAGTATCCCAAGAAAGGGAGTTATTTACCCATCACGGGATATGAGAAGGAGATCATCAACGAATGTGAGGAAAAAATCGGCCATCCCAATTTTTTCTACCGCTTTGATGATCCTCGTCCGTCGAAATGGGCGGCAAGTTCAGATGTGTGGGTTCACGGGTATTGGTGCTGGGATTGGGCCAATTCGTATGAGCACGTGACAGAACTTGACGCCGATGCTATGACGGTGTCCCTGAAAGAAATTCCGGAGAACAAAGTTCGCGGCTATAAGCCAGGGCAGCGGTTTTGTTTTCTGAATATCCTGGAGGAGGTCAATACCCCGGGGGATTACTATGTGGACCGTGAAACGGGGCTTTTGTACTTCTATCCCCTCTCGCAGATGGATGAGAACACGGAGCTTCTCTTTTCCGTGCTGGAAACACCTTTTTTTGACATCCGGGATGCGCAGGGGATTACCATCGCGGACGTAACCATGGAGTGCATTCGCGGAGTCGCGCTTGCCGCTACCGATGTCTCCGACCTGACCATCGACGGCTGTCATTTCCGCAATATCGGCAACCACGCCATCGATTGCAAAGGCGGCCTCCGCAATCGTGTCCTGAACTGCACCATTCACGACTGCGGCGACGGCGGGATTCAAATAGCTGGCGGCGACCGGATGACGCTGGAGCCATCTGGCTCAGAAATCATCAACAATCACATCTATCGCATCTCCAGCTGGAGCCGCTGTTACCATCCGGCCATTCTTCCAAAAGGCGTTGGAATCACTATCGCCCACAACCTAATCCATGATCTTCCTCACATTGCCATCCTCTACAGCGGCAATGACATGCATATCGAATACAATGAAATCTATTCTGTGTGCATGGAAACGGGAGATGCAGGCGCCATCTACTCTGGCCGGGACGTAACCTTCCGCGGCAACCACGTCAGCCACAACTACATACACCATCTGGGCGGCGTCGGGCTTGGCACCATGGGAATTTACAACGATGATGTGCTATCCGGAACCATTATGGAGCACAATTATTTCTACGAAGTGGGGCGCGCTGTGATGCTGGGCGGCGGTGTGGACTACGTGGTCAAAAATAACGTATTCGTCAAATGCTACCCGGCTATACATATGGACTGCCGTGCCGCGCACACAGAATTTTTCTGGACCGCCTGCTATGAGGAACAGCGCGGAAAGCTTTACAACGGCGTTCAGTCCTTCCTGCACCCCAACGATCCAAATGTAACGCTGGACTGTACCAAGAGCCCATACATCGACCGATACCCGGAGCTAGCCTATCTGGTGCAGATGTATGACGATGGCCGGCAGTTGGCGGCCACCGCGGATATCGAGCAAAATGTCTTTTGTTCAAAACCTCTGTTTCGATATTATTGGGATCGCCGGGACGCCAACGCGGAAAAATTTTATGACTGCGGCGAGCTTGTCTCCCTATCGGAGGAGGAGCTGAGCTGTATCTTTGACACCCGCCACGATGTAAAATCCAACTGGTCGCCTGGCAAGGGAGACTGGCGGTTTGCCCGAAACTACACCGCCGCCCCGAAAGATTTTGAAGACGCGGAATGGGGGCTCATCAGTCTTCGCCCTGAATGCCGTGCGATGGAGTACGGCTTCCAGTGGGATCC
Organism: Clostridiales bacterium; assembly: GCA_019423265.1. The sequence continues at coordinate 8,934 of JAHZBS010000017.1, read as the reverse complement.
GGAGGAATTTGATTCCATCGGTTTGCGCCCGCAGGAGCGCACGGACAATCCCCCGCGGATTTTGACCTGTCTCACCTATCCCTATAGAGGGGAGTCACAGCCTCTGACCCTCGGGATTCGCAATATGGAGGATACCCCGGTGAGCGGTGATATCCAGCTATATTCTGGAAATCCACAGGTTCAGCTGAATCAGTCTACCGTTTCGTTTCAGTTGGCGCCACATGAAGAAATTCATGTAGTAGTGGGCGACATTAACGGAGCCGAGCGCTTTACCGTCGAGGCCCGAGGGGTGCAGGCAGGGATCCGTCCCGCACGCGCAGAGAATTACCTTGGCAATTGGAATCGCTTCTAAAAAAGAATCCCCCCATGCTTGTGATATGCACTGAGACATTGGTCGCCGTGGAGGACAAGTCCACGGCGACCTTCTTTTGTCCAGATTGGGGCGTCAAAAAATAAGCTGGTTATCCTGCAATCGCCAGCGAGATTAAACAGGCTATTGATAAAACTGCGCTTGTGCATTCCACAACTCATAATATTTTCCTGCCCGATTCTTTACCAAATCGTCATGCGCCCCCGTCTGTACAATTCGTCCCTCATGGAGCACGAGAATTTTTGAGCAGAACCGGCAGCTGGACAAACGATGTGAGATATAGATGATACCCTTCTCCCCCACCAGCCGATTGAGATCTTTATACATCATATATTCTGCGCGGGGATCCAACGCCGCAGTAGGCTCATCCAGGATTAAAAGTCTTGCTTGCTTATAAACCGCCCGCGCTATGGCTATCTTCTGCGCCTCTCCACCAGATATTTCCACACCGTTTTCTTCGAAGTCCTGAAAAAATGGGGTTTCCAACTTTTGTGGCAGGCGTTCCGCCCACCGGCTGATTCCCACTTTATCCAGGGCGTCGTATACTTGCTGATCCTGGTAGGACAGCGAAACAGCGACATTCTGTCCCAAGGTAAAAGAGAACAACCGGTAATCCTGAAATACCACGCCTAAAAGTCGTCGATATTCACCGATTTCAATCGACTGTATATCCCGCCCGTTCAAAGTGATTATTCCCTGTGTCGGTTTATACAGTCGGCAAAGTAGCTTGATCAGCGTGGTTTTTCCCGATCCGTTCATCCCTACCACCGCAACACGTTCGTCAAAGTGCAAAGTCAGACAGATATCTCGTAAGGCCCAGGTATCCGTATTGGGATACTGAAAAGAGACGTCCCTAAACTCAACAACAAATGGCACCTGCCCAGTATTCGCAGCGGGAACGGGTTCGGTCCCTTGGCTTTCACGCACCGGAATTGCAAAAAGCTCAATATATGGGCCCATTTGTTCACACCTTCCGACCAGATCGCCTAGTGAATAAACCAGCATGGAGATCGAGCTGATAAAAACTTGAATACTTCCCGCGTACAGCACCACGGCGCCCACACTGATTTCCCCGCTGATTGCTTTGACCGCCGCTAAAAGATAAGATAAAAAGACGACTAAGGCATTAACAGCCGAAGTAAGACATGGTATGAATGCTTTGGTCCGTCCCAGATCTTTCATCAGCTTCAAGCCGATGGGGGAATTCCATAGCCTTTCAAAAGAGGAACACAGGAAATCCTTCAGGCCATATATCCGAATATCTTTGCCGAAGTGATAATCCGCCATCAACTGCATAAACATAAAGCCACTTCCATTGGCCTGGTTCAGCTGATCGTTCAGGTTTACCACCCTCCGGTTAACCTTAAGCTGAAGCCAAGAGGAAGTGAACAAAAGCGCGAACGATATTGCTAACAACAAGATGACCGGCCATAGGCTGGTCCAAAAAGAGGAAACGGCAACGGTAGACCGCATCTGGAAAATACCCAAGAATGATACAAAAGCCAAGATCAGGCTGATGATATTTTGCGTTATCTCGCTGATGACTTCCAGTATCTTCCCGATCCCGCCGATACGCATTTTCAGCTGATCAATTGACCGCTTTAAATCCTGCACCCGGTTGGATTCCAGCACATCATAATCCAGATCCATTATTTTTAGGCTGACCTTCTTTTCAAAGTTCAGTTCCAGACAATGGATCTGCGCGTCCTGCGCCCTTTTACATACATTCATGACAAGCAGAAGAAACGTGTTGACACCAATTGCGCCGGCAGCGTACAGAAATACGGTCGCCTTTACAGCGCTTGTGGTCAGTTCATCCAAAATCAACAGAGTAACCACATAATTCACAAACGGAAACAGCGCATTGATAAGGGAAAGGACGGGTATCAGAAAGGCTAGTGAGGGAGACAGCGAAAACGCAGTTTTTAATACGCTTGCCGTTTTATGGAAACTGATTTTGTATGTCTTCATATAATCATCTCACTTATAATATTGACTCTGTATCTTATACAATTCACTGTATTGACCATTATTCTCCAACAGTTCCTGGTGTGTACCGCTTTCCTCAATGCGCGCGTTGTTCAGGAATAAAATCCGATCACAGAACTGTGTGGATGCCAGCCGATGGGAAATAAAGAAGGATGTCCTCCCTTTGGTCAGTAAGCTGTATGTTTCATACAGTTCTTTTTCCGCAATCGGGTCCAGCGCGGATGTCGGTTCGTCCAATATCAGCGAAGCAGCTTCTTTATACATGGCCCTTGCTAAAATCAGCTTCTGTGTCTCGCCTCCGGACAGATCTACGCCGTTTTCATCGATCATTTTCGTCAAGGGGAGATTTAAGTCACCGATCGAATCCCCCAAACCAGATATCTGCAAGCACGACCGGACACGTTCCATGTCGATTCGCGCATTGTCGGTCAGGGCAATATTCTGCGCGACTGTCATGGGGAGCACATATATAGATTGGAAGGCAACGGCATACAAGCGGTAAATCTCCTCTAATTTCAATTCAGACATGGGGATCCCGTTAAGGTAAATTGTCCCCTCCGTAGGTTGATAAAAGCCGCACAAAAGTTTAACCAGTGTGCTTTTTCCCGCTCCATTTTCTCCAACGATAGCGATTTTTTCCCCCTTCTGGATTGTCATGCTAATATTCTTCAGAATATAAGGGGACTCTTCGGTATACCGGAACGAGACGTTCCGAAACTCAATCTCCAAGGTATCGTCAGGGCTTAGCGTCAGTTCTTTCCAACCCGTATGTTCCGTATGGATATCCAGATATTCACGAATGCTTGAAACTTCGTTGCCCATGCGCGTGATCGAAGCAAGACCCTGTACGATGTTCATAATAAAACCGGAAAATCCAGAAACAGCTCCGAAATATAACGTGAATTCGGCAATTTGTATCTGCCCATTGAAAATTGCGTGAAAGATATACAAATATGCCACTCCATCTCTGATCAAAAGAAGCACCACATCCGCAATAGCCGTAATAAAATTATGGTGCGATATCCGGACCACCCATTTCAGCCGAGATTTTATCAGTGAGTTGATAACGGCTGTGAGCCAATTTTTCATAGAGTATAGCTTGATATCCTTGTTATATGTATAATCCGCCGTTTTTTCGTACAGATAATTAAGTTTTTTATCGATAACGGTCCATTTTTCCCGGTGATTGTATTCGTAAGCGTTGACATGCCGCAAGACCAACAGGTAAAGTCCGGACGTTACCAGAAGAACCAACACAATCCAAGGGCTGAGCATTGAGATAATCCCTATGTAGAGGACAAAGCCCAAAATCTGCCCCAAAAAGCCGCCCAAAGTCTGCAACATTCCGGACACGCCTGAGCTATCGTTAAATAGGATATTCAGAACGTCCTGAAATTTATTCTGCCCATATTCACTTTCCACGACTCGATAATCCAGCTCCATTTTCTTTTTGAAAATTTCAGTCAGATAATGGACTTTGTTGTTGGTAAGATGCGTCTCATTGACCGCCTTGATATATTCGTTTACAACATTACACGAGGCAAAAACTAGCGATAAGACGCCCACGACAATAAACAAGGTCTGTAAGGATATCTCGCCGGTAACACCGCTAAGTATCACGCTAGGCATATAAATTGAAATGAACGGCGTACAGACACCAATTATTGCCTGTAATATTAGGAAAATAATAATGAGACGCTCCCAATTCCACGTGTTATGGAGCACATACGCTACATTGCGGAATGTTCCATATTTTTTATCCTTTTTCAAATGCCAGCCCCCTTTTTTTTTGCCATCTTAATTATGTATTAATTCATACAGAATGTCAACATATTACTGCCGCACGCTAGTGCGACAGCCCGTTCTCTATTCCACTGACTTTTCCATCAAATCTACCGCAAAGAGATGGCACTCTTCACTGCCCCATGTATCCAACAGCCGGACCGTAACCTCTGTGACATTCCGCCCACAGGGAATGCGGACCAGCCGCTGATGGTTGCCGCGCAGGGAGCGCACCTCCTGCGATCCATCCTCCAGCGTCCACATCACATCTAAATCCTTCACAACTGTAGTCGGCATGTGGGACTTTTCCCAGCACAGCCGGATATTATGCCGCATTCCGCGATTGAGTTTCATCTCCCAGTCCGGCAGTGTCTCCCGGTTCAGGTCGCTATCCAGAACCAGACGGACAGCTTCCACCCATTGCGGCGTATCTAAGGTATAGGTAACAAAGCTTCCCTTGGGTCCCCGCGCGCCATTATCCGCATCCCCTATGGGACGGTCATAGCCGTTGCGCAAATTCTCCGCACCGTGCAGATTGGATTCTAGCCGTGCCTCCCTTGTCATGGGGGATACGGTCCTGCGGTGGTAGGGAAGATAGCAATCATCCTCCAGCAGCGTCTGCTGTAACTCTGGCACGAATCCCTTCTCATAGATGCCGCGCGGGGTGAGCCCTTCTCTCAGCGCAATGGCGGCGGCGGTTCCCACTGCCTGTCCCAGCAATGCACAGGTTGCCATGACGCGGGTGGAGCTCATGGCCACATGGGATACGCTGATATTGCGGCCGGCAAACATAAGATTGTCCACATTCTGAGAATAGAGGCAGCGGTACGGAATACCGTAGGGCGACGGGGCCGGGTGATAAGTCGTCGGCGGCTCCTTCACATCGATGCCGCCTGGGTGATGGTCGTCCATTGACCACCCGCCGTAAGCGACCAGATCTTCGAAGTGGCCACCTGCCCGCACATCAGACTGGGTCATGACGTAATCCCCCACATAGCGGCGGGATTCTCGTTTGCCGGGCAGAATCCCAATCCAGTCAATATCAAAATACTGATTTCTCTCCTGATTTTCCGGATCATTTTTCAGAAAATCCCATATGCCATAGGCTACCCGCAGTAGCTCATCTCGAATCTCTTCCGTATCGCGTATAGTATCCTGCATCCCGCCCAATTCCATATACCAGAAATTTTCTCCATCGCTCTCCAGATTCGGATAGCGATGCGGAAGATCTTCCTTTGTAAATTTGCGGGCCCACGTTGGGGCAATGAAAGTCCGCTTTTCTGAATATTCCCTCGCCTGGATCATGCAGCTCATGCCCATCGTGTGGGAATCGGCCTGTGCAGGCGCAATATCCTCTCCGTACTCCTCGCAGCCCTCCCGCCCCATGCGGTAAAGCGCGCCCGTAATCGGTGCGAGAATGCTGTCTCCGGAGCAGTCGGCGAAAATCTTTGCGTCAAATACATGATATTGCTGTGTTGTCATCTGCCAGCCGATAATGCGGGCTAGCCGATCTCCGTCCATTTCCCCATCCATACAGGTACAATTGAGATATACCTCTAGATTTGGTTCTTTCTTCGCCATCTCCAACATAACGCTATCCCAGATGGAATAATTTTTGTATGGATTGCGCCAGTAATTTTCTAGCATTAGCTCCTCAACTAGCCCTGTCTCCCTGTTATTTTTTCCGTGGGCGCCGCACACCCACATGCGGATTTCCGACGATGCGTTGCCTCCCAACATGGGACGCTCCTGAAGCAGTGCCGTTTTGCGGCCATGGCGCGCCGCCGCAACAGCGGCACAAAGGCCGGAGAGCCCGCCTCCCACGACACAAAATTCTACTCTATGGTGAATGGTAGGAAATATACTCATGTTTTATGCCTCCTGTTTTTTAACAGCTAGATTGCGCCCTATGGCGCTGCTGTGATATACTTATATCATACCATATCGCAATAGGCCCTTGTATCGAAAATGGTGTGTTTCCTCTTGGATATTCTGCAATTTCGTTTTCATACTAATAAGGAGTGGGTACCATGCAGCCACGGGAGTATCAGTTTCAGGCGCTTCGGGATGCCATTACAGCGCTCACCGTCCAGTATGGGGTTGAACTTCATATTGGAGGATTCTTTGAGTACGCAGATTGCGACAGCCCGCTGCTCCGCCTGCTATCCGATTATATTGTCCATGAAAATCCTTACTGCCTATATGTCAAGACGAATCCTAACCTCTGGCGGGAATGCATCTATCTTAAGCGCCGGATACTGTATAAATTAGAAGCGAATAAGGGACCTTTTTACGGCGTCTGTCACTGCGGTGTCGGGGAATATGTGTCGCCTATCTATTGTCATGATCGGGCGGTGGGATACGTCAGCATCGGCTGTTTGTCGCCGGATTCTAACGTGCTGAATCGCCGCTTTCGCTCCATCTGCCAGCGGTATGGCTTTTCGGAGGATCGCCTTCGTTCCTCCTACTCTCTATATGTTCACCCGACGGATCCGCCTCATGCGCTGCTGGCCGCCGTGGATACGCTGGCACTATTGTTATCATGCCTTTTAGACGATGTTCAATTGGGCGATTTGGAATTAAGCGGCCAGACACAGCGCCAAATCATTTTGCAGCGCGCCATGGAGTATCTCCACACCCGATACATGCGCCGCATTACAATGGATGATCTTGCTCTATTCTGTAAGTACTCCAAATCCCATCTTCAACACCTATTTCGTAAGCAATATGGCACCACTGTCACGGCCTATCTGGAAGCCCTGCGCATGGAAAAGGCCCGGGCTCTTCTACAGAACTCCGAGCTTTCGATTCAGCAAATCGCCCGCCGTGTCGGCTATCGGGATCCGAACTATTTTACTGCCGTCTTTTCCAAGTCTCACGGTACCTCCCCTACTGCGTTCCGTCAACGCTCATAATGAATATAAAACCTTTTCATACGCTTCTACATAGTATCGGATATTTGTCCGTCCCCGCTGGATGATTCTGTGCCCTTCCGCTTCCAGTTTTGCTTTTTGCGCTTGCAGCCCTCCTGGATATTTTGGGTTTAGCCCTCCATCGGCTTTTAATGTCCGCCAGTATGGTGTCTTGTCCTCCTGCCGTTGTTCACTCGCCCACGCGACAATGGAGACAAAGATCCCGGCGGTTATGGGGTCCGTAAAATCAGCGTTTCCTAATTTGGCAAAGTATTCTCGAATCCTCCCAATAGTAATGATCTTCCCATTGGGTACGGACTTCATCACGCGGTCGTACTCAAGCGGCGGCGCAAAGTACATTCTGTCACCGCCATATTTTTTAATGCTCTTCGGATCCGTGATGATCTGAATTTTTGGCATTCCTTTATTCTCTCGCATCATGGCATTAAAGTCCTTATTCTGTTCGTTTGCCATGTTTCGACACCTCCTTGCGAACAAGTATACCGCTTTTTTCTATTCTATGCAATGAGGCGGATCACATTAGGCAATAAAAAAACGCCGTCCGTCAGACGCCGTGACACTTCTCCGCCAAAAATTAAAAAACACTCTCCCTAACCCTTTTACTCCGTCCCCTATAGGATTCGGTTTACCTTCAATATGTTCAGGATCTCCTGCGTGTCCAGCCCGCTTTCCGTGTCCTCATATGTCGCAATCAGATTCTTCCCTTCCCGGTACCCGTTGGTCCGGTACATCTCCATCTTCCTCCCAAACCTCTCCACATACTCCTTATCATCCATCCTCCCGCAGTGCTCCCAGTAGTACCATCGTCTCCCGTCCAGCTTCGACCCTACCTTGAAGTCTGCCTCCACTTCCACTTCCCCTAGTCTCACTATTGGGCCGTATTCGTAGGGGATCTCCATGCTAAACAATAGATTCGCCAGGGTCAGTTCCGACTTCGACCTCACCAACTCTCCTCGCAACGTCCGATACTTCAAGTGACTTCCGAAGGGCATCTGCCGGGCCGCCATCTGATCCACCTTCTTTTCCCGTTCCTGCCTCACCCGCTCCTGTCTTTCTTCACGATAGGTCTCCACGAGGGTTTCCACTTTCACGCGGAAATGCCGCAGGCACTTGCGAAGTTCCTCCAGATAGTCGTTGAGCCCCCGTAGCTGGCGCTCCTGATGTTGTCTCAGTTCCACCTGCTGGCGGATTGTCTCCAACTGGTTCTTTCGGACATGAGTGCGTTTTCGTTTGCCCTTCTCCCAGACCTGGAGGTCGTAATAGGAGTATTGGCCCACCTTCTTTTTGACTAAGGTTCCGCGGATGGCATTGGCTAGGATGTCAGTGAGCCGCTGGATCTTGAGGAAGGTGAAAAGGTATTCTTGGCACAGACGCGCCAAGCAGTCATCCCGCTCTTGAAGTCTTTGAGCCATATTGATCTCCGCCCTTTCATCATTGTATTGTATATTATAGTATACAATTTTCTGATAAATTTAGCAAGGCCTTTATATATGGATTTTAGATGCAGAATTGCTCTTTCATCATTGATTTGGCTATATCATAGGGCGGTGCGTTGTTTGCCTAAATTTTTTTAGCGGCTGTTTTTCTCCTTTCACTTCTTCCCTTTCGCCTTTTTCTCGCCGTCCGCCTTTTCTATCTGCCTTGCCGACGCTTTTTTTAGCGGCTCTTTTTTCTTTTCTTCTTCTTTCGCCGCTTCCCTTTCGCCTTCTTCTCGCCGTCCGCCTTCCCTATCTGCCTTGCCGGCTCCTTTTTAGCGGCTCTTTTTCTCTTTCTTCTTTTCTCGCCGCTTCCCTTTCGCCTTTTTCTCGCCGTCCGCCTTCCCTATCTGCCTTGCCGGCTCCTTTTTAGCGGCTCTTTTTC
>JAHZBS010000169.1 GCA_019423265.1 Clostridiales bacterium | reverse complement strand
GCCGCGGTCAATGGCAATGAAAGGCGCGCTGCTTCCCATACGCTGGAAAAGCGTCCCGCTTTCAAAACTTATGGGGAGTTCCATTTCCTTCGTCAAGCGGCATAATACGAAGCTCTTTTCGACTGTCAAGGCCAATCGCTAGCAGGCTCGGCAAAATACGGGGGAAGGTTGCAGATGAGAAAAGAAAATTCTATAAAAAATATATCCTTTGTTTTGGTTGGGCAGGTAGCAAATTTAATCATTGGCTTTGTCACAAGAAAAATCTTTGTTCTCTTTCTTGCGCGAGAATATCTTGATCTGAACGGTCTTTTTGCGAATATTATTTCGGTCCTATCCTTGGCGGAGCTGGGCATGGGCTCCGCGATGGTATTTAGTTTATATGAACCCTTGGCGAAGCGGGATACGCAAAAGATCCAGGCTCTGATGGGGTTTTATTCAAAAGCCTATAAGTTGATTGCGCTTGTGGTGCTTGTGGCGGGGATCGCCATCTATCCGTTTCTTGATATTTTTATGGGGGCGGAGAAACCGCAGAATATCGCAAATGTGAACCAATTCTATTTTCTGTATCTGGCTAATTCTGTCATATCGTATTTATGGGCGTATAAGCGCTCTCTGATTTTAGCGGATCAAAAGAATTATATCTTGGTTTTATATAAACAGGTTCTATTTTTTGCGCTCAATGTTGTGCAAGTGCTGCTGTTAATTTTCACCGGAAGCTTTCTTTTTTATATGATGGCGCAGGTCCTCAATACGGTGGTGGAAAATCTCCTCGTATCGCGCAAGGCCGACCAGATGTATCCGTATATTCGCCACAGGCAGGGCATCTCCCTCGACCGGGAGAGCAAGCGCAGCATATTTAAAAATCTGCGCGCCCTTGTCTACCACAAGGTTGGCGATGTGATGATCAGCAGTACCGATAATATTCTGATCTCTATGCTTGTCGGCATGAGCTGGGTCGGGCTGTACAACAATTATTATATGGTATTAGGCGCTTTAAATACCATTATTGCGCAGATTTTTAACTCGATTACGGCGACGGTGGGAAACCTTAGCGTCAGCGAGGGGGAGGATCAATCCTACGCTGTTTTTAAGAGGATTTTGTTCGCTAACTTTTGGATGATGGCCTTCTGTACCATTACCTTGCTGGTGGAAATACAGCCCTTCGTTGAGCTCTGGCTAGGGCAAGAGTTTTGGCTGCCCACCGCCACAATCATTATCTTGGGAATCAAGTTCTACCTGACGGGACTGCGCAAAACAGTTTTAATGTTTCGCGATGCCATGGGACTGTTCTGGTATGACCGATATAAGCCGATTGCAGAGGTCATCCTGAATCTTGTCGCTTCCATTCTGTTGGCCAAGCCCTTTGGGATTTCCGGTGTATTTGCCGGAACGGTTGTCAGCACTTTGGCCACAAGCTTTTGGATCGAGCCGTATATTCTGTATCGCAGGGGATTTCCGTCAAAACCGCTGCGACACTACTTTTATCATGTGCTCTGCTATACGGGGATTACAGTGCTGTTGGCCCTTTTGACATGGGGGCTCTGTAGCTTTTTGCCGGGACATGGGATACTCGGCATTGCAGTTCGCTTGCTACTATGTGTTCTCGTGCCCAATGGGGTGTTAGCCATTTGCTTTCACAGAACCGATGCATTTCAATATTATTGGAGTATCGCGAAGGGCATTGGTTTTACTGTTTGGAAGAAATGCCATCATGGTCAGGGGTGATCAAATTGAGTATGATTAGCATCATTGTACCGGTGTATAATGCTAAGAATTTAGAGATGTGCGTTGAATCGTTGATTCATCAGTCCTATCCATCGCTGGATATTTTGCTGATTGACGATGGCTCAACGGATGACTCGGGCGCAATTTGCGACGCTTACCAGGACGCGGATTCCAGAGTCCGCGCTGTTCACCAGACAAATGCCGGGGTATCCGCCGCCCGAAACACTGGATTGCGGCTGGCGACAAGTCCATACATCATGTTTGTGGACAGCGATGATTCCCTTGAATTAACAGCATGTGAAGACCTGATGAGAGAAATGGACCGCGAACCTTCGGATCTGCTTATATTTGGCTATTTTTTACACCAGAAAACCATAGCGCAGATTCGGCCGGGAGAGCGGCGCTATGCATCGAAGAGGGAGCTGTGTGAAGATTTTTCCACGTTGTATGATTCCTATTTGATTCATTGTGTATGGAATAAGGTGTTTGTTCGAGACCGGATTGACAGAGAATTTGATGTGTCGCTGTCCCTGGGAGAGGATCTGATATTCGTATTAGATTACATGAAGAATGCCCAGTCTATACGCTGCCTCGATACATGCTATTATCACTACCGGTGGAATAGTCCTTCATCTTTAACCATGCGCTATCGGGACGATTATTTTGCCATTGGCAAAAGACTGTATAGAGAGGCCTCCACATTTTGTCAAGACTATATGGGAGAGAATGCTGACAAAACCGGCCTCTGTAATGTCTTTCTGTCCGATTGTTTTCGGGCGATGCAGAATATGATATGGTCTTCGTCTTTACCTAAAAAGGAAGTGAGACACCGGCTGAGAGAATGGGTTAGCGACCCGGATTTGGGATATGCGGCAGTACACGCTGCTTTGAAAGGCAGAGAAGAGCGATTTCTAGTAAGAGCTATCCAGGGCGGGCGCGTGGAGTCCCTATATTGTTTTTACGCAGTGAAGAGATATATCAAGAAGATCAAACGAGGGATAGCAAATGAATAAACCAGAGCAATTTAAGCGAACGATCGCATTCTTGCTAAACGCATTGATATTAGTGTCACTGAGTCTTGTCTATGCCTATATATGGCATGTCAACTACAATACCATCATCATCCAGCCCTTTCTGGGAAAAGGAAATTGGCTTAACATCGCAATCTATCTCGTGCTGCTCTATTTCTTTTCCAGAATCTATGGGGCCAACCGCGTCGGGTATCTGACAAAGTCGGAGGTCATGTATTCCCAGATTCTTTCCCTCCTTATAGTCAATGTGATCACGTATTTTCAAGTGAGTCTGATTGGGCGCGGCTTGATGGCGATCCTTCCCTTTCTCGTGATGACAGTGGTTCAGATTGGAATTATTGCCATATGGGTCTTTCTTTCCAGCTTCATCTACTTTAGTCTGTATCCGCCGCACAGAATGCTTTTTATCTATGGCAATGAGGCGGGGACCATGCTGGAGCACAAAATGAGCACGCGGTCGGACAAGTTTCGCATTGAAGCGTCCATCCATATCCGAGAGGGACTGGAAACAATTCAGAACAGAATTTTAGACTATGACGCGGTTATTATCTGTGATGTGAAGACGCAGGAGCGGAATAAGCTTTTAAAATTCTGCTTTGACCATTCCGTTCGGACCTATATTACGCCTAAATTGTCGGATATTATCATCCGTGGCGCGAATACGATGCACCTTTTTGACACCCCGCTTTTGCTGTGCAAAAATATGGGGCTAACCTTTGAACAACGATTTTTTAAGCGGGCATTGGATCTCATTTTGTCGCTGTTAATTTTGATTGTGCTGTCACCGGTGATGGCGGTGACGGCGATCTGCATTAAAGTCTATGACCGGGGCCCCGTCCTGTTTCGCCAAGAGCGCTGCACCATCGACGGTCGGATCTTTAAAATCTGTAAATTCCGAAGCATGGTCATCAATGCGGAAGAAAGTGGCATCGCGCAGTTGGCCACCGAGCATGACAGCCGGATCACACCGGTTGGAAGGGTTATTCGCAAATTGCGGATTGATGAGATCCCACAGCTATTTAACGTTTTGAGCGGAAACATGAGCTTAGTGGGACCGCGGCCGGAACGGCCGGAGTTTACCAAGCTGTATTCGAAAAAGATTCCAGAATTTTCCTATCGCCTGAAAGTCAAAGGAGGGCTCACGGGATACGCCCAGATTCTGGGAAAGTACAATACGACAGCCTACGATAAGCTAAAGTTAGATCTGATGTATATTGAGAATTATTCCTTCAGTCTCGATTTAAAACTTTTGCTGATGACGTTTAAAGTCATTTTTCAGAAAGAGAGCACCGAGGGTTTTTCCGATGTCATTGTCGCGGAGAGGGACGATGAGCCGGCGGAAGAGCCAAAGGATGGAGATGAGTAATCCGCCTCGCCGAGAGGCGTTAAAGAAAGGTAGAGAGCTATGCAAATTCAGATGTTTAACTTATGGAACCCTGGTGAAGCGATTGTGGAGGATCAAGCTTCCCCCAAGTATACGCCCTATCTGGTGGCGTATATCCAAGAGCCGCTCTCCGGCGAAGGTACGCGCCGTCCGGCGATTCTCATCTGCCCCGGCGGCGGGTACTGTTTCTGTTCCCCAAGGGAAGGGGAGCCTATTGCAATGCAATATCTTGCAAGAGGGTATCAGGCGTTTGTGCTCTATTACAGCATTGCCCCGTCCAGATTCCCAGCGGCGCTGAAAGATGCGGCAAAATCCATGGATATCATTCGCAGCAATGCGGATATGTGGGGTATCGACCCAGATGCCATTGCCATCTGTGGCTTTTCCGCCGGCGGACACTTGGCGGCGAGCATGGGAACGATGTGGGATTGCGAAGAGCTTAGGACGTGCGGCCTTAGCGGTGAGAAAGTCCGTCCTAACGCCATGATCTTGGCCTACCCTGTCATCACGGCAAAGAAAGGGTATGCCCATGAAGGATCGTTTGCGGCGTTGCTGGGGACGGAGGCGGTCCAACACGAGGAAACGCGGAATGCCTTTTCCCTGGAAACCTGTGTGAATGAGAAGACGCCACCCGCATACATCTGGCATACAGCGGAGGACACAGGCGTTCCCCCCATGAATAGTTTGTTGTTTGCGGAGGCGCTTGATCAACACAAGGTGCCCTATTCTCTACATATTTTCCCGAAAGGCAATCACGGATTGTCATTAGCCACAGCCGAGACGGCGGAAGGGGATCAGGCGTATGTGCGGGCGGATGTGGCTACGTGGATTGAAGAGAGTGATGAATGGTTTCAGGAGAGACGTTCCTTTTAGAGGATGCACGGCATTCGATGTAAATGAATCTACCAAAAAGCTCGTCAGATGTACGGGCTTTTTTGTTCCGCGAGGGATTTCGCCGCGGCGTGCAGGGATGGTAGGTAGAGAGGTAAATTGAACGCTGGTTCGGGAGAAAAGGCAGGGCCGGCGTGCAAAAAAGAGAGAGGCAGAGGACAAGGCAGAGGAAAATGAACGCCGGAAATGGAGTTAGGGGAAAAGAGCGGCGTGCAGAGAAGGGAGGTAGAGAGGTGGATTGACCGCTGGTTCGTGGAAAAAAGGCAGGGCCGGCGTGCAAAAAAGAGAGAGGCAGAGGACAAGGCAGAGGAAAATGAACGCCGGAAATGGAGTTAGGGGAAAAGAGCGGCGTGCAGAG
>JAHZBS010000168.1:2298-5402 GCA_019423265.1 Clostridiales bacterium | reverse complement strand
GAACAATTCCAGGTAGATCATGGCGCATCCTCCTCTTTCTTTTTCCCTCTCCACAGAACCTCCAGCGCCCCAAAAACACCGCATACCAGGATGATCCAGATTACATTGATTTTGAGCGCCCAGGCGCAGAAAAATGCTCCTATCATCGTCCCGATTGGAATCCATCGCTTCCCCTTGCAGATCGTCTTGGCCATTGTAAAGACCACATCCACGATAACGGCCGCCACGCCTGCCTGCATACCGCGCAACACAAAGCTGACAGCGGCGCTATCCCGGAAGGCCGTATAGCCAACGGAGATGACGGACAGAATGATCAGAGGGGGCAATATGGTGCCAAGCACTGTAACCAGGGTGCCCGGAATACCCGCCAGACGGTATCCCACGAGGATGGATGCGTTGACCGCCATAGCCCCCGGGGACGATTGCGCGATAGCGGTCAGATCCATCATCTCCTCTTCCTCGATCCAGTGATACTGCTCCACAAATTTCTTCCGCATCAGCGGGATCATGATGTATCCCCCGCCAAAAGTAAACGCACTTAAGCTTAACGTAGCGGAAAATAACTTCCAGTAAAATGAGAACCCTTTTTTCATACCTACCTCCATTGAATGATCATCCGCTCTGTTCTGAATGGCCTTATCCTTATACTTTCCCAATAGTCTTATCTTTATATTATCTAGCAGAAACTTTCCTGTGTCAATCGGGCATGGTCCAAGCTCCCGGCTTGGGGCCATGCCCTGCTTTCGCATAAATCCTTGGAGGCTTTCCCACCCCGGCGGGAGGTGATCTTGACACTCTTCATCGATTGGGAGTATAATACATTCATATCAATTAAACCAGAAGGAGATTTCTTCGATGGCAAAACTCTACTATCAAGGACATGGAAGCTATCGTATCACCACGAACAACAAGACCGTGATCTATGTGGATCCCTATGCTGGAGATGGCTATGATATTCCCGCTGACATGATTCTTGTCACACACGATCACTACGACCACAACAATGTCTCACTTGTTCGGACTTTGGCGGATACAAAGATCATTACCGCTAAAGATGCTCTACAGAATGGACAATATCAGCGTTTTTCCATCAAAGATGTCCAGATCGACGCGGTTCCTGCGTACAACCACAATCATAAGCGCGAAGAGTGTGTCGGCTACGTTCTGTATGTGGATGAGATCTCCATCTATGCTGCCGGCGACACATCCCGAACCGACGCCATGTCAACCCTGCTGCCAAAGTATCACTTGGACTACGCTCTGTTGCCCATCGATGGCATCTATAATATGGATGCGGCGGAGGCGACCGCCTGTGCTCAGAGTATTGGCGCAAAACACTCGATCCCGATCCATATGAAACCAGGAGCCCTTTTTGATCAGAAAATGGCGGAGCGGTTCACGGGGCCAGGGCGCATTATCGTCGAGCCGGGCCGGGAAATCGACCTTTAAGCGGTGGCCATGTCTAAAAAAGGCTGGAAGCTCTGGCTGAGTCTCGCAGTGGCTATCCTTCTGTTCTGGCTATTTGAAAACTTTACCCTCTCTGTCGATCAAGTCGCCCTGACAAATGGCAAGATCCAATCCCCCGTCACCATCGTACAACTCTCCGACCTGCACGGCGCGCAGTTTGGTCCAGGCCAGGCCGCTCTGATCTCCACAGTGGAAAGGCAGTGCCCTGATCTGATTGTGGTGACCGGCGATATGTTTACCCATGGCGATGAGAAGGGCGCCGGCCGGGCCATCGCCCTCCTGACCCAGCTGACCGCCGTGGCGCCGGTATATTTTGTCCCCGGTGAGCATGATGCGGATGGGGGGTACCTGGAATCCCTGCGCGAAGGGGGCGTTCACACCCTGCTGTACACCTACGAGGACATAACCGTCCGCGAAAATTCCCTTCGGCTCTACGGTATCACCAACGCATATTTTTCATCAACCTTCGATCTCCACAATGCATTCGATCCCCCGCCGGACTCTCGCTACTCCATCCTCCTGGCGCATATTCCAAACTATGCCGCCTATGAAAACTGGGGCGCTGATCTGATCCTGTCCGGCGACACTCACGGCGGAATGGTTCGCCTTCCTTTTTTGGGCCCTCTCCAGTACAACGGCATATGGTTTCCCAAACTCACATCGTCTCAGCCCGTCTATGATAAGGGCTTATATGAAATGGATGGCCACGCCCTCTATGTCTCCAGCGGCCTTGGGAATTATCCCTTCCCGATACGTCTATTCAACCGGCCTCAAGTGTCGGTCCTAACGCTGGTCCCCTCCCCCGCGAATTAAAAATCGCCTAATTTGCCTACCGCCGTGACTGTGACGCGGGTTCCAAGATACACATGCATATCCCGCGCCTCCGCCACGTCCTCCGCCACACCTTGGCGAATGGTTAACTCCCCTGTAGCGCCACGCCGGCGCGCCTCCTGTTTTGCCGCCTCGGTAGCCTGCGCCTCGGCAAAGGCCCGCGCCTCTTCCGCTTCTTGAAAATGTACATTCTGGTCCGTCCCGTACACACAAAAACCGTCAACGCCGTCCTCGTCGCGTTCCGGACGGATTTCAATGGAGCAGCTGGCCACGATATTGCCCACCACCGCGCCGACTGCGTTGGCCACCTCTGCGTGGGGCGGAATGACGGCGCGGGTCCCCAATAATTCCGCCACCTTGGGCAGAAAGATATGGGTTGGCGCCCCCACTCCGATTAAAGCCGCCGGAGTTGTCAAACGGGAGTTTAGCAGCGTCCCTTCGCGGCCTTCAAAGCAATCCCGAAGGAATGCCTCCATCCCTCCATCCAACCCATGCTTTTTGTAGTAGGGATTTCGGTCTTCCAACAAAATACGGGCGATATTCCGATACAATTGCCAGTGGATCTCCTCATACACCCGATCACACAGCGTATCCAAGTCCATCCCAATGCACAGCGCGACCTGGCGGGCGCCAAGCACGGATGCCTCCGCACTATAGCGCTGGAAATCCCCCTTAATATGCATGATGTCCGTAGGCGTTAAGCCGCTGCGGATGACGACGCCTTCCTTTTCCAGGCGTGTTACGTTGAGCGTGTACACATCCTTTCCCACGGCGGCGGCAGCTTCCTCCAGCATGAGGGGCCCTCC
>JAHZBS010000168.1:0-2288 GCA_019423265.1 Clostridiales bacterium | reverse complement strand
TCCCGCTCAGAATACCGGTCGCTGCCCGATATATCTTTGAGGCACACATAAAACTCATGGATGTATTTTGTATGGGTTCGCTCTTGCTGGACTAAATCCCGCAATGTGTTCACAACGCTGGGATACTGTGACGCCAACATGCACAGCGGTACTACCCGAACGGAATCTAGAAATAGCTGGCGGTCGCTGTACCGAACCGCCGTATCCCCCCCAAGGGAAAAGGTATCGACGTACAGGCCCTTGACAAAGGTTCTCCACTTTCCTACCCGAATTCCATCTTCCGCGCGGACGGGAATCTTGTCTTTCACAAACGCGATGTCCGTTGTCGTCCCACCCATGTCGACAATTAGGCTATTGGGTTCGCTTGTCAGCTCCACGCCCCCCATCACACTGGCGGCCGGACCGCAGAGCAGCGTTTCCACCGGGCGAACAGCGGTGAATTCCTCATTCATCAGGCTGCCGTCGCTGCGCACGATGACGATGGGGACCGCGATTCCTTTCTGCTTCAGAACCCTCTTTACAGCCTCCAGGAAATCCGCGATCACTGGAATCAGCCTGGCGTTGAGCAGGGTGCTGGCGCCGCGCTGGACGCTGTTGAGATCGGAAAATAGCTCATGCCCGCAGACCACTGGAATATTCAGCGCCGACCTCACCAATTGCTTTGCCTTTTTTTCAATGGCGGCGTTATCTTTCATCGCATTGATCTCCACGATAGCCGCCGCGTCATAGCCGTCGAACCATTCATGGAGATTCTCCCCAAAGGCCTCCCAATCCGGTTCCTCGTCCAGCTGTCCGTCAAAATGGGCTCCCTGTTCCTGAAATACGATTTCCTCCATATCGGGCAGGCCATAGCGCGCCCCGGTGGATGCCGCTACCTTGCGGTCCACTCCCCAAAACATTAGCCGAGCACGCCCGCCTTTATTTTCAACACAGGCGTTGGTGGCCAGCGTTGTGGATAACCCCACGATTTCCGCCTTGACCAGCTGATCCTGCGGCAGGCAGCTCAGGGATGCTTCGATGCCTATAGCCAGATTTTCCCGGGTCGTCAGCGCCTTCGCCTTGGCCAGCACCGTCTTACTGTGAAAATCGTAGAGCACCGCATCTGTGTATGTACCGCCTGTGTCAATTCCAATTCCAATCTTCATCCCATTTTCCTCCCAACTACTCTTCCGAACATGTATTTCCATTGTACCTTTGTTTTTAAGGACTGTCAATTGCCAGAACCAGCGATTTTTGGAAGATATTTGTGTTCTACAACGTTTGCGTTCCGCGACAGAACCAAGGATCAAAAAAAGACCAGGATCTCTTCATCCCGGTCTCTGGCTCTCTCCTTAATCCCGCGCAACTTCCTTCCCACCGTGCAGCTGTGGAATATAGCTGGCAAAGGTGTACTTCGGTGTCTCCTCAAAGGTCAATTCAACCATGCTGACGTTGGCGATGGTATCGGGAGATGTCAGGGGCAAGTTCTTTAGGAAAATCCGATGCCCCTTCTGTTCAAACTCTATCTCCTCATCCGTTCCGAGAATCCGAGCCCTCAACAGCGGCGTCTCAAATCCTCCGAGGGTCATGGTTCCATCCGTAGGCCAGATCCAATTCCACAGATAGACCTTCTCCCCCTTATTGCTCATACTGCAACGCCCCATGGAGCCAAGTCTCACAATCTTTTCCTTTGGGATGCTGCCGTACACAGCCTCGCCATATACTTCCAGCCATCTGCCCACAGTCTCCAGCGGCTCAACGGCTTCCTCCGGCACCGATCCATCCGGCGTGGGGCCGATGTTCAGAAGCAGATTGCCGCCTCCCGCCGTTACCTGCCACAGCATGCGGAGAATCCGCTGCGCGTTGTAGCTGTAGGGAACCGCTTGTTTCGAATCAATATATCCCCAGCTCAGGTCGTTGAAGGTCATGCACGCTTCCCAGTCCCGATCCTGCGCCTGTATATGCCCTTCCGGCGTTCCAAAATCCTCAGCAAGCTTGGACCGGTCATCAATGATAATATGGGGCTGCAATTCCCGAACCATCTGATTGAGTGTCAAGGAATCCCATCCCTCCCAGCTTTCCATGGGGGCCGACACATCATACCAGAGGATATCGATCTTTCCGTAATTGCTCATCAATTCCCGGTTTAATCCCAGGATATACTCGTTAAAGCGCTTGCGCGCCTCCATATCGTAGGCGCAGCGGCCTCCGTCCGGATGATGCCAATCCATCAGCGACGAATAAAAGCCGATCCCCATATCAAATTCACGGCAGGCGTCCACGAATTCCCGAACTAAATCCCTCTTGGG
>JAHZBS010000167.1 GCA_019423265.1 Clostridiales bacterium | reverse complement strand
ATCCATCCAATTTTTTATTTTTCCTGTGTCCCCGTCACGATTTTTCATGTATGTTTGCTCCTTTTCAATGGGAACCAGTGCATAACCAACAAGAGCAGTTGGAAAAGGCCGATATATCCGAACAGAGAATACCCCTTGTTGACAAGCTGTGAAAAGCCCAGTTGGGATACAAAGATCCCCAGCAGCACTGTCGTGATACTCATCCAAACCTTCCCGACAGGCAGTACGCTTCGTATCGCATCCGCAAATCCATACCCGTTAGAGATCGCAGTGGTATACATAGCACCCATTAAAATAAATGTATAGAGATAGGACAACGTCTTTTTATCTGCCACCAGCTGCAAAGCTGGTATCTCTATCTCTTTTATTGTACCATAATTTATGAATGTTGCAACCCCCAATACTAAAGACACCACGGCCAGCGTTCCTCCCCCGGCCAGCGCTGCCCGAAAGGGCATTTTCTCGCGGACTAGATACGGCCCCAGTGTCGTGAGAACGGCCGCCGCTGTCAGCATATTGTAAGAGACATATAGAAGGGATGAGAGAAGCGCCTTCCCATAATTTCCCGCCTGGGGAATGGAGAGCATAGACAACGGCACAAGCTGCAGATACGAATTCGCTTGTGCCGTCTTTTGTGGTTGTAGAATCCCCATAATGCTTATGAACAGAATGCCGGCCGTCAGCACAGGCGCAAGAAAGCTGTTGACTGACACCATCCCCTTCGCGCCTGTGAGAAACGTCAAAAAGGTAAGGGCGCTCAGGAGCAGGACTCCTGCCTCATAGGACAATCCAAACTGTTCCTGCAAAATCGCGCCGCTTCCCGCCAGCATGACGCCGTAACTTAAGAGCATATAGGCCGTCACGATCCAACTTAACACGCGGCCCGCCTGCCGCCCTGCAATTTGATTGGTGAATTCCGAATATGACTTGAGCTTATTTTTATATACGCAGGATAGAATCCCCCAACCATATAGAATGAATAGCACGCCGGCAACGCCAAGCCCAAGGAGGCCGCTCCTCCCATATCGAATAAAAAATGTGACGATCTCCTGTCCGGACGCAAAACCCGCCCCGATAACCGTGCTGATGAAAACCCCCGCTATCTTTAAAACCGCTTGTTTCTCCTTTGACATACCGGCACCTGCTTTTTTCTACTACTATATGAGGCGCTGGCTTCGTTCTATTCCTGTTCTAGAAATTCTTATGACTGGGGCTGTGTGCTGACATCGATAGGAGCGTCCACAACCTTCTCCGAGATTTGCGAGATCTGTGCGTTCATATCCTCCAAACGGGTCTGGATCCCGTTTAGAGTGCCGATGCTGTTGAACAGCAACATTCCCATTACGACGCAGATCAGCAGCAAAACAGCCGACAGAGACGTTAACATGCTCAGGGATTTGGACGGATCCTGGGCTGTCTTCTGGGGGGTTTCTTGCCGCTCCGAAGCTGATTTGCGGCGGTTGGCGTACTCCCGGTATTCTCTCCGCGGTTCCGCGCCGGAAACGGGCCTTGTTCTTGCAGTATATCCCTCCCGCAATGGGGTTCGCTCTCGCTGCTGCAACCAGGGCTCCAGCGGATCCTCCTCTTTAGGTGGAATCTCTGTCTCCTCCGGCTGCCAAAAAGCTTCCGGCCGCTCAGCGGGTTCGGGCTTGCTCTTCGCTGTCATATTGGCCATGGCGGGATTCGGATCGTAATAAATCAGGTACCCTCCCACAGCTTCAAAATCCGTCCCATTCCAGAGATAAAATTCTTCCGTCTGTTCCAAGGAATCGCTCAGCATGAACAAGGGGCACTGCCCAAATTGCTGGCGGTGAAGGGAAGCTTGCCGCTGCGGACCGTAGACCCCGTAGCCTGGCTGGTTTAGCATCCACCCTAATAGCTTAAGCTTTGGGAAATACAGTTCTTTTTTCTTCTCCAACATCTGGAGGCTGTCCAGCGTAATGACGATGGGCTGGTGTACCGGCATTTCCTCTTCCAGCACACCCCGGATCACCAGCACCCGCTGCTCTCCCAAATGATATTCCCTTCCAAGAAGATAAAAAATTTGCAGTTCTCCTATCTCCGCACGGCGATGATCTTCCAGAAACTCGCTGACCTGCTGCTCCATGTAAATCTTCAAGGTATCGCTGATTTGCCCGATTTGCCGCACGTTATTCGGCAATTTATCCGTTGTTTCCATCAATCTCTCATCCTCCCTAGCTTGTCTGATCCTAATGATAGCACAGGAGCCATAAAAAATTTCGGGAAGATGGTTGTCGAATCAAATTTTTATTCTGACATTTTTTTACAATTCTAATTTCATATCTCCGTCGTGAATCCAGCCCCATTTTCTCATAACTGTGGAGATGAGCAAGGTCAGCGCCGCCGGCAAAATAAAGTGCATCAGCGCAATCTCTCCCAACAGGAGAGCCGGCGGCATGGAGCCAGCCATCTCCTGCCATGTCATAAACTGTCCCACCAGACCAGACGTTCCCATTCCGGAGCCTGACGGATTATTGACCATCTTGAAGACCATTGTAGAAACGGGGCCCAAAATGGCAGCCGCCAGTGTCGGTGGAATCCAAATCTGTGGATGCCGCACAATATTGGGGACCTGCAACATCGATGTGCCAAGGCCCTGGGCCAATAACCCCTGAAATTTGTTTTCCCGAAAGCTTGCCACCGCAAATCCGACCATCTGACAGCAACAGCCCACGGTCGCCGCTCCCCCGGCAATCCCGCTGAGACCGATAATGATCGAAAGGGCCGCTGAGCTGATGGGCAGCGTCAAAATCATCCCCATAATGACGGAGATTAAAATCCCCATGATGAACGGATGCAGAGTTGTCACAGTGTTGATAAAATGGCCGAGAGCACTCATTCCCTCCGCTAAGGGCGGCCCCAGCACAACGCCCACAGCGCCCCCGGCGGTGATCGTAACGATGGGGGTAACCAATATATCGAGCTTTGTCTTTCCCGACACGAGACGGCCAATCTCCATGCCAAAGAGCGCTGCCACAAATGCGCCGATGGGATCTCCAGGCCCCGATAGAACCAGTTTAGCCCCGTCAAAAAGCGTCCCCGCATCCAGTTGAGATGCATATGCGCCGATGAAGCCGGCCACACCCGCCGAATAGACCACCAGCTTGGGCATCTTCAAATTCACGGCAACGCCGATCCCTATGCCCACTCCTGTCGCAAAATTCGCCATCGTCCCCAGATTGACCAACAGCGTCCCCACCACATTGTCCCCGATAAGGGTTCCCAACTGTTTTAAGATCAGTCCCACAATCAGTGTGGAGAAAAGTCCCATAGCCATACCGGATAATCCATCCACCAGATACCGGTTGACAATCTTCCACACTACCCCATGCTCCCTATCCGTCTCGCCCATATTCATTCCTCCAGATCGCAATATATGTATAATCATATGTCTTGTCATATGGAATGATATCATATCGCCCCTGTGAAGGCAATAGGCTAATTCACGAAAGCATCTGGCTTTTATTCCCGTTTTTGTGCATTTCGGAGCAATTGACGCTCTTCTCCGCCAATGGTATACTGGTGTTACAGAAAAGTTCCGGCAAAATGCGGAGGTATAGATATGAATTGTGATGTCGTCATCATCGGTGCAGGTCCGTCTGGGATCTTTACGGCTCTGGAGCTTCTCCGGCGCGGAAGCCGGAAGCACATAATCCTCGTGGAAAAGGGAAAGGCCATTGAGGAGCGCCGCTGCCCCAAGCATAAAACCAATCAGTGCGTCAACTGTAAGCCTTACTGCCACATTACCACCGGCTTTTCCGGCGCCGGCGCCTTTTCTGACGGAAAACTTTCCCTGAGCAGCGAGGTGGGCGGGGACCTCCCATCCCTCATCGGTGACTCTCTCACCCAGGAAACCATTGACTATACTGATCAGATTTATCTGGAATTCGGAGCCGATTCCCATATAGAGGGCATCGGCAACACCGATGAAGTGAAGGAGATCCGCAAGCGGGCGATTCAGGCTGGATTGAAGCTTGTGGATTGCCCCATCCGCCATCTTGGCACTGAGAAGGCACAGGAGATCTACCGAAGTATTGAAACGTATCTGTTGGATCATGGGGTGGAGATTCTATTTGGCTATGAATGCACGGATGTAATCCTTGCGGGTGAAGTCTGCCGCGGCGTCCTTGTCAACAACGGCCAGGATCATCTCGAGATCTCTGCCCATCATACCGTGGTCGCCACCGGGCGGCGAGGCGCCGATTGGCTGGAAAGGCTCTGTACAGACCACCATATCGCCCATCAACCTGGGACGGTGGATATCGGCGTGCGAGTCGAAGTTCGCAGTGAGATCATGGAGCGGGTCAACAATGTGTTGTACGAATCGAAACTGATCGGATACCCCCAGCCGTTCAAAAATAAGGTCCGCACCTTTTGCCAGAACCCGGGTGGCATCGTCAGTCAAGAGAATTACGATAACGACCTCGCTGTAGTCAACGGTCATTCCTACAAAGATTTTAAATCGGACAATACAAACCTAGCAATTCTCTGCTCCCACAATTTCAATGAGCCCTTTCATCAACCCATCGCCTATGCCCAAAAGGTCGGAGAGCTGACCAATATGCTGGGCGCCGGACATATTCTCGTGCAGCGCCTTGGCGATATTCTCGATGGAAAGCGGACTTGGCAGGAGGAACTGTCCAGGTCCAACCTGCGGCCTACACTCCCCGACGCCGTGGCCGGTGACATCACCGCCGCCATGCCCTACCGGGCTATGATCAACATTATCAATTTTATTCAGGCGGTGGATCATGTCGTTCCAGGGTTCGCTTCCATTGAAACCCTTCTCTACTCCCCAGAATTGAAGTTCTACAGCAACCGCGTAAAAATGGACGCGGCCTTCAATACCAATATCACCGGCCTCCATTGCCTTGGCGATTCCAGCGGCTGGACACGGGGGCTGATGATGGCCTCCGCCATGGGAGTCCTCATGGGAAGGCGCTTAGCGTTAGAGTAGCGGACCTTCCTGCGGAGCAAGAGTACTGTTCTTTCAGATTCCGCACGGCTCCCAGCTCCTGGATAAACCGGTCATTTTTATCTCATTTACCGGCACATCACTCTCTCCATCGCCGCTCACCGCCGCCTGAGACATTTCATTTTTGTTTCTTTTTTCTCAGCAGCCTCGAGACGGTCAGCGCGGTCAGGCATAGGATCAGCAGCGCAAAATACAGTCCTATGTGGGAGGTGTCGCCGGTCGCCGGGGGTTCGGGATTGTCCGGCCTGTCCGGATCAACCGGAGGGTCGGAGGTCTCGTTGGGTATCGAGTCGTCGGGAGTGTCCGGCCCGTCCGGGGCTTCCGAAGAGTCGGCGTGGGAGTCGCCGCTCACGGGCTCCGAGTTGTCCGACTCGTCCGGCGCTTCCGGAGTGCTGGGGCGATAGGTGTTCACTAGAT
>JAHZBS010000166.1 GCA_019423265.1 Clostridiales bacterium | reverse complement strand
ATGATTGCGGCTTCGGTGATCAATGTTGTGTTGGATATTTTGTTTGTCATCGTCTTTCGAATGGGCGTGTCTGGCGCGGCAGCGGCGACGCTGATTGCGCAGGGATTTTCTCTGTTTTGCTGCCTTGCCGCTATCTATAAAATTCCATTTCTGCGGTTCAGCCGCGGCGATTGGAAGGTTGAGGGCGGCCGCATATGGGCTCTGCTGAGACTTGGCATTCCCATGGCGCTGCAAAATATTATTATCAATATTGGAGCGATGATTTTACAGTATGTTGTGAATCTATATGGCTCCCTGTATATTGCGGCCTACACCACCGGCAATAAAATTTTAAATATCATCGCCCAGCCGCCCATCTGCCTGGGCGTGGCTATGACCTCCTATACTGGGCAGAATATGGGGGCCCGGCGTTTGGACAGGGTTCGCCTGGGGCTGCGCCATTGCTTTTGGCTTACCATGGGAATCTGCGCGATGCTGATGATCATCGTTTTTCTCAGCGCGGACGGCATTTTATCACTTCTTCTTCCGCCTGGCGAGACGGAGGTGATCGCCATCGGAGCAGGCTATGTCCGAATTATCACATTGGCGCTGCCGTTTCTTGGGTTAATTACAACCTACCGGTCCGCGCTGCAAGGGATGGGCAATACCCTTCTGCCCATGGCGGCCAGCGGCGTGGAACTGCTGCTAAGGGTATCGCTGCCCTTTGTATTGCCGGCGGCGCTGGGCTTTTCTATGATCGGAATCGCGGAAGCGTCAGCCTGGACTGGGGGAGGGCTTTTTCTGGTGGTATCCTACTACGGGGTGATGCGAAAGGTACGGCGAGATGACCGGAGCCCCTCCGCGTAGACAAGGGCGTCCGGATGTGAAGTGGCTGCATGTATCGTTTGGCAAGATTCTATAAAATCTTTACATGTCAGATACTGATTGAAAGATTGGAAGCAATTCGACAAAAACAACTGCTATCGGGCTCAAAATTTGCTGCGGGGCCATCGGAAACAGGTTGGATTGGGCAATGGGTATTACTTTTCTGCCATCTATATGTAATGCTTAGAGAGAATAGATACAGCGTAGCACGCGGAAAAAACACTTCACAGCCCATAAATGGCAACCTGATTCTGGAAGACATAATTTTATAAAAATCGACGAATACGCAATGGATTATCAAGTTAATTGCTGTTTGTAATATTAGGATTCTGCCAAATCTCACATGGAGGGTGGGGAACGGAAACGGCACCGATTGGGGGAGGCGTATAAAAAGGGGGACTGTACACAGCTGATGGGATTCAGCTTCGTGCAACAGTCCCCTTGTTCATAATCTCCGGCTCTTGGGACAAGCCGTTATGCCCACCACATTTCGCCGGGCTGCTCGTAGACAAGCACGTTTTTGAGCAGAGCGATGGCCTTCTCCAGACCCTCCTTGACGGACATCATGCTGTCTTCATGTTCGATGCTCATGACGCCATCGTATCCCACGGTTTTCAAAGCGGTGACCATTTCCTTCCACTTCTGTTCTCCGGTGCCGTATCCCACCGTGCGGAAAACCCAAGCGCGGTTTTCAATATCGCTGTAATGTTTGGTGTCCAGGACGCCGATGCGGGCTGTATTGTAGGAATCGACGCGGGTATCTTTGGCATGGAAATGATAGATCGCGCCCTTTAACATCCGAATACCGGCCACAGGGTCAATCCCCTGCCAGATCAGATGGCTGGGGTCAAAATTAGCGCCGATTTCCGGGCCCACAGCCTCGCGCAGTTTCAGCAGCGTCTCCGGGTTATATACGCAGAATCCGGGATGCATCTCCAGGGCGACTTTTTTGACGCCGTGGGCGCGCATGAAGGCCACCGCCTCTTTCCAGTAGGGGATGAGCTTTTCATTCCACTGGTAGTCAAGAACTGTCAGAAAGTCTTCGGGCCAGGGGCAGGTAACCCAGTTGGGATATTTGGAATCATCGCAGTCTCCAGGGCAGCCGGAAAAGGTTACAATCGTTTCGACCCCCAGCTTTTCCGCCAACAGAACCGCATTCTTGAAATCCTGTTTTGCCGCCTCGGCTACCTCCTTCTGCGGATGGACAGGATTGGCGTGGGCGCTCAGGGCGCTGATATCCATATGGTATTCTTTCAGCCAACCCTTCAGCTCTTCGATCTTTGCATCGTCATTCAGATAGACATCCGGGTCCAGGTGAGTTTTTCCAGGCGATCCGCCACAGCCCAGCTCCAGGGACTGGACGCCCAGACCGCTCAAATATTCCATCGTGTCCTTCAAGTTCATGCCATACAGCGGAACGGTCAATACTCCTAATTTCATCGCAAAACCCTCCTACTACAAAGTAATCGTTTACACATAATCTATTGTTAAATTCTATCACACCTATCCACAAAATTCAATAGAAACTCCGGTTTTTTCATTTTTTTTCAGATAGGAGGCTTGACGAACTAGGGTGGGAATGGTATCCTACAGTAAGATACGCGGCTCGAAAGCATTCAAAGAGCTGGCGTAAAGCCAAGGGTAAGCAGTCAATGGGAGGCAGACATGAAGATTACGGAGAGGGAGTTTATTCCCGTTTTATTTGCAAGCGATATCAACACATATAGTATGGCAAGGGCATTCCACGAGGCTTACGGTGTAAAGTCCATGGTGATTGGAAAGTATCCCACCGGACCCAGCTATAACAGCCGCATTGTGGATTTCACAGCCAATGAGAGGATCGACCAGCCGGATGAGTTTGTAAAGACGGTGAAGGAGCTGGCAGCGAGATTCGCGGACAAAACGCTGATCGCCATCGGGTGCGGGGACAGCTATGCGGCGCTGATCAGCCAGAACAAAGGACAGTTTCCGAAAAATGTTATCGCGCCGTATATCGACTATTCACTCATGGAGGAACTGATTAAAAAAGAAAATTTCTATAAAATGTGCGATCAATATGGCCTGGATTATCCCGACACGTTTGTGTACAAAGGGGAGATGGGGATGAATTTTGAGCTGCCATTTGGTACACCCTATATTTTGAAGCCCTCCAACAGCGTGGCCTATTGGGAGCATCCCTTTGAGACGCAGAAGAAGGTCTATAAGCTGAATACGCGGGAGGAGTTGAACCGGGTAATCGGACAGATCTACGGGGCCGGCTACACGGATTCCCTGATCATTCAGGATTTTATACCGGGGGACGATTCCTATATGCGGGTTCTCACGTCTTATTCCGGGAAGGACGGAAAGGTTAAGCTCATGTGTCTGGGCCATGTTCTCCTGGAGGAGCACACCCCCCATGGTCTGGGGAATCACGCCGTCATCATCACGGAGCAGAATCGGGAACTGATGGAGAAGATGAAGGGCTTTTTAGAGGCGATTTCGTACACGGGATTCTCTAATTTTGATATCAAATATGACCAGCGGGACAAAAAATTCAAAGTCTTTGAGATCAATCTGCGGCAGGGGCGGAGCAATTATTATGTGACGGGTGCCGGCTACAACCTGGCTACCTATATCGTCCAGGACTACATCGAAAACAAAAAGTTGGATCTTGTGCTGGCGGGCAAGCGGAAGCTGTGGCTGGTGATTCCCCGGCGGGTGGCATTTCGCTACGTGTACAATGACCTCGCCAAGATTGAGATGAAGGAAGTCCTGAGAGAGTATGGATATGTGAATCCATTATTCTATAAGGGGGATCTGGGCTTTGCCAGACTTCGGTTTGTGCTGCGCAATTATGTAAGCCATTACGTGAAATATCGAAAGTATATGGGACCGGAAAAATGAACGACAAAGAGAGTGTAAAGAAGTCTGCGTCCGAGCTCGCTCCCGGCAGGGCAAAAAAGGCAGGGATCCTGGGCGGAATGGGGCCTATGGCCACATGTTATTTTTTTAATCGGATTATCACCCATACCGATGCTGCCCGTGACCAGGAACACATCGACATCTGCATTCTGAACCATGCGACGATTCCGGACAGGACGAGTGCCATATTGACGGGAAAGGCGGAAGCATTTTTAAAGGAAGCGAGGGAGGATTGCCGAAAGCTTGCGGATATGGGAGCGGAGTATATCGCCATCCCGTGCAATACAACCCACTATTTTTATGATGCGTTGGCGGAGGCGAGCCCCATTCCGATCCTTCATATGGTGAGGGAGACAATCAGGGACATTATAACAGAGTATCCGGATGTCCAAAAGGTGGGGATTATGGCAACGGATGGCACCGTCCATGCAAACGTGTATGGGAGGGAGTGTGCCGCCAACGGAATCCAGGCAGTCTATCCGGCGCCGCCGATGCAGACAGCGGTTATGCATATTATTTACAATGAAATCAAGAAGGGAAAAGCGGGAAGTCTGGATATGTTTTCGCAAGTGGCGGATTCCTTGCGGGAGCAGGGCTGTCAGGTGCTGGTTCTAGCCTGCACAGAATTATCAATCTTGAAAGACGAATACTCTCTGCCCGGTGACATTGTAGACGCCATGGATGTATTGGTCCGCCGGTTCATTGAAATGTCGGGCAGACACTACAGAGAGCTTTAGACTTGGAGGCATATATGAACAGAGTGAATAGGCAAACCCATACCCTCTCGGAGTATCGAGATCGACTACAGCAAGCAGACCTTCTCGTTGAGGCCCACATCCCAGACGCGGCCCAGCCAGTGGAGTATTTATCCTACAACTCCAAGGACTTGGGGAAAAATACGCTCTTCGTCTGTAAAGGAGCCGCCTTTAAGGAAGAGTATTTTCGTGATGTGTGCCGCCAGGGGATCTTGGCGTATGTGAGCGAGGTGGCCTATGGGGAGACGGATCCTGCCATCGCCTCTTTTTTGGTTCGGGATATCCGGAAAGCGATGCCGATTATAGCGGATCTTTATTATAATCGGGCTTGGGAAGAGCTGAATTTGATTGGAATCACGGGGACAAAGGGAAAATCCACCACCGCGTATTATGTGAAATACATCCTGGACGCCTACCTATTGGCTCACCGGAAAAACAAGAGCGGTATTATCTCCTCCATCGATACCTATGATGGCGTGATCCAGGAGGAGTCCCATCTGACCACACCGGAAGCCATGGATCTGCATATGCACTTTCGCAATGCGGTCAATAGCCAGATTGAGTATATGGAGATGGAGGTATCGAGCCAAGCGCTGAAATATAACCGGGTTGACGGCATTACCTTCGATGTGGGCATTTATCTCAATATCTCCGAGGACCATATCAGCCCGCTGGAGCACCCAGATTTTGAGGATTATTTTGCCGCGAAGCTTAAGATTTTTGAACACTGCCGCACCGCTGTGGTGAATATGGACGCAGACCGGTGGGAGGATACCCGAAGAGCCGCGCAGCGAGCCAGTTCGCTGTTGACCTTCTCCACACAAAATCCCATGGCCGACATTTTGGGGTATGATATCCACAAAGAAGGCCATGATACGATTTTTAAAGTCAAGACGAAGGAGTTTGACAG
>JAHZBS010000165.1:2960-5434 GCA_019423265.1 Clostridiales bacterium | reverse complement strand
GACGGATCTACCGTCCTTTTATTCTGAATGGTTTCTTCGCCGCCTTCGGGAGGGATTGGTGTTGACCCGGAACCCTGTCAACCCCTCCCGGGTAACGGGAATTGCGCTCTCACCGGAGGTGGTGGACTGTATTGTATTTTGGACAAAGGATCCGGCGAACATGATGGATAAACTGGACGAGATTGACTCCATGGGATACCGGTATCTCTTTCAGTTCACACTGACGCCTTACGGCAGAGAGCTAGAGCGAAATTTGCGGCCAAAACCCGATATTATCGATACGTTTATCCGCCTAAGCGACAGGTTGGGCCCTCAGCGGGTCCTATGGCGCTATGATCCCATCGTTCTGAATAAGGAGCTGGATATTTCCTACCATATGGAACAGTTTGAACGCTTATGCCGGCGAATGGCGGCACACACTTGCCAATGTACCGTAAGCTTTGTGGATTCCTACGATAAGCTGGCAGGGCCTTTTCAGCGGGGGCTCCTTCGGGAGCCTACGTTCCAGGAACAGGAGCGGTTGGCAAAGGGATTGGCCAAGGTCGCCTCAGCCTATGGCCTGCCTCTGAGGGCCTGCGCGGAAAAGCATGATTTTTCATCCTGTGGAATTGTGCCGGCCGCCTGTATCGATCCGGACATCCTGGAGGCGGTATGCGGCTACCCTTTAAAAACAGAACCGGACACGGGACAGCGCGAATATTGCGGATGCTGCCGCAGCATCGATGTAGGCGCCTATAACACCTGCCGGAATGGCTGCGTATATTGCTATGCGAATTACAACGAGAGGACGGTTCAAAAGAACAGTGCCCTCCATAAGCCGTCCTCCTACCTGATGGTAGGAGAAATGTCGGCGGCGGATCATCTCTCGACACCGCAGGTCCAATCTCTGCGGAGAGAATTTGAACAGCTACACATCGACTGAAGAGAATCTTACAAATTTTAAATAAATATGAAATCCTGATGAGGGTGTATACAAAAGGAAAAAACTGTGATAAAATAAGGCGGATGAGTAGTGATGAGGCTCTGGTAAACAGCACAATGTGGAAAATCAGTGCGTCGAAACTATTATATCGGCTGTGAACGGAGGATACTTTTGGCGATACGTGGTAAAAACAATTGGACGCTTTTTTTGTTTATCTTGGCAGGAATTGTGTTAGGCGGGTTTCTGGGCGAATGGCTGGGCTCATATGATTTTGGGCGCTGGCTGGCGTACGGCAAATCCTTCGGCGTGGATACGATGACGCTGAATCTTGGCATTCTCCAGTTGACCTTTGGTCTACAGATCAAGATCAACATCGCTTCCATTATAGGAATCTTCATCGCGGTTCTGATCCACCGCAAGATGTGAGGCGAGGCTGTGGAGACGTTGATTTTAGCCTCCGGTTCTCCGAGGCGCCGGGAGCTTTTGGAGCGGCTGCAAGTGAAGTTCCGCGTCCAGGAAGCCGGCATCGTGGAGAGCTTTGTGGAGGGGGCGACGCCGGACAGGGTGGTCATGGAGCTGTCCTGGCGAAAGGCGGACGCCGTGGCGAAAACCATATCGGACAGGGCTGTCGTCCTGGGCGCGGATACCGTCGTCGCCGTCGACGACAAGATTTTGGGCAAACCGTCAAATCGTGACGAGGCGCTTTCGATGTTAAAAGCGCTTCGGGGCAGGATTCATCACGTCTATACAGGTATAACCCTTTGTTTTCCTGTGAATACTACATATATCCAGGCCTATGAACGGACGGAGGTTTCCATGGCCATGGTGCCGGACGAGCTTCTGGAATGGTACGTGGCGACAGGCGAGCCTATGGACAAGGCAGGGGCATATGGGATTCAGGGAAAGGGCGCGCTTTTGGTTGATAGAATCCAGGGGGACTATTGGAATGTGGTGGGGCTTCCCTTATACAAGCTGGAACAGACCCTTCAGAGCACAGGACGCAGTCTACGCTGGTACATGGATGCCTAAGTTTTTAGGAACACTTGTCCATCTAGGAGAGGCGAAGGGGCGCAGCTAAGGTCATGCTTTCAGATCAATCGGGAAGGGATGAGCCTTAGTATGAACTCGAGTAAACCATTGACAATGAAGGAATTGCCTTTGTCGGAGCGGCCCTATGAGAAATTGGAGGCCCTTGGCGCCTCGCAGTTGACAGACGCCGAACTTCTGGCCATTATTTTGAAGAGCGGCGCCTGCGGTGAAAAGGTGACGGACCTTACAAAACGCCTGTTGGCCTATGCGGAGCAGGAACAGAAATCCGGCCAGCCGCTTTCCGACTTGCTCCGCATGAGTTCAGAGCAGTTATACCGCTTTCGGGGATTGGGCAGAGTCAAAGTCATTCAGTTGAAGGCTCTTTTGGAGATTTCTGCCAGGATCGCGGCATCGCAGGCGCGGGAACGCTTCTGCGCGGCCAACCCGGAGAGCGTAGCCGCCCTGTATATGCAGCAGATGCGCTTTCTGAGCAAAGAGGTGGTGAAAGCTGTCTTTTTGAATG
>JAHZBS010000165.1:0-2860 GCA_019423265.1 Clostridiales bacterium | reverse complement strand
ATGCAGCAGATGCGCTTTCTGAGCAAAGAGGTGGTGAAAGCTGTCTTTTTGAATGGGCGCAATGAAATCATAACCGCGCAGGATATTTCACTTGGTACCGTTAATTTTTCCATCATTAGCGCTCGAGATATCTTTTTAGCCGCTCTAAAGCAGGAGGCTGTCAGCCTGATCATGCTTCACAATCATCCCAGCGGAGACCCGAGACCCAGCCGGTCCGATATTATCGCGACGAAACGGCTTAGAGAATGTGGCACTTTGCTGGAAATCCAATTGTGGGATCACATCATCATCGGCAATGGAAAATACTTTTCTATGAGAGAAGAAGGGTATATAACGTAATACATCCAGGAGGGAGCTTATTCAATGTTATTTTCAAAAGATTTGGGGATCGATCTGGGAACCGCCAATACACTGGTATACCTGCGCGGCGAGGGAATCATTATCAATGAGCCGTCGGTAGTGGCATTCAATACGACGACTAAAGAAGTTATGGCGGTGGGGGAGGAAGCGAAGCGGATGATTGGCCGCACCCCCGGGAACATCGTGGCCGTGCGCCCGATGAAAGACGGCGTCATCGCGGATTTTACGACGACAAAAGCGATGTTGCAGTATTTCATCCGGCGAGTCATCAAAAAAGGGATCGGCGGTAAGCCCCGAATCGTCATCTGCATCCCCTACGGTGTCACGGAGGTGGAACGGCGTGCGATCGTGGATGTCTCCATTCAGGCGGGGTCCAGCGAGAAAGGGACATTTCTCATTGAGGAGCCCATGGCGGCGGCGATCGGTGCAGGGCTTCCCGTGGAGGAGGCTATGGGAAGCATGGTGGTGGACATCGGCGGCGGCACCACAGAGGTAGCCGTCATCTCCCTGGGCGGGATTGTGACCAGCCGTTCACTGCGGACAGCCGGGGACAGCCTGGATGAATATATTGTCAACTTCGTCAAAAAGGAATTCAACCTCATGATCGGGGAGCGCACCGCGGAGCAGATTAAAATGAATATTGGCACTGCCTACGTGGACGAGTTTACCCCCGAGGAGGTCATGAGCATCAAGGGGCGCGATCTTGTAACAGGGCTGCCCAAGGTTGTGGAGATTACCAACATCCAGGTGGCGCAGGCCATCAAGGAGCCGGTGATGTCGATGATCGATGCGATCAAGTATACCCTCGAAAAAACGCCGCCTGAGCTATCGGCGGATATTATGGAGACAGGAATTACATTGACCGGCGGCGGCGCGCTGCTAAAGGGATTGGACGCTATCATTCACCAGGAAACGGGCATGAGCGTAAAAATCGCAGAAAATCCTCTGGACTGTGTCGCCAACGGAACAGGCATTGTTCTGGACGATGTGGATCACCTGAAAAATGTGTTGCTCCCGCCGAAGCGCAGCCGATAGATGGATTTTGGGAAAGGAAAAGACAGCCGCTGGCGGTGATAAACAGGAGGGTTGTTGATGGCAAAAAAGAGGTCGAAGAGAAATCCTCTCGATCCGCTGCGCCCCATTAAACCAATGCGGGACCGCAAAAAGATGCAGGTATCCACCAAATACCGTATAATTGGCGTTACACTTCTCTGTCTTGCGCTCATCACGGTAACCTTTGTGCTGGGACAGAACATCAAACCGATCAATACGGTGTTCGGGTATGTGGCCGCGCCCTTTCAGAAAGCGTACTTGGCAGTTGAAGACTGGTTCTCCGGGCTGATGACAACGGCCAAGCGTCTCAAATCGCTGGAAGAGGACAATGAAAAGCTGCAAGCGGAAATCGACCGGTACATGTACGAGAATACCATCCTCAAAAACGACGCCGCCAAGCTGGAGGAATTGCAGGAACTGTATGAGTTGGATAATTACTACGAGAATTATCCTAAGACAGGAGCCCAGATCGTCAGTCTGTCACCCAGCAATTGGTACGATGTGTTCATCATCGATAAGGGTTCCAAGGATGGACTACAAAAATACATGCCGGTTCTGGCGGGAAACGGACTGGTGGGGCATATCAGCGAAGTGTTTGAAAACTATTCCCGGGTGACGGCGATTGTGAATCCCGATAGCTTCGTCTACGGCGAAGTCAACCGAAGCCCCAGGGACAAGGTGGGAGTTCAGGGCCTTGACGATGTATCCAACAGCGACCTGTGCCGGATTACGTTTACGACGGACGATGTGGACATCGCCATCGGAGATGAGATCGTGACTTCAGCGCTGGGGGAGATCTATCCGCCGGGGCTGCGGATCGGTACGGTGCTAAAGATCCAGGAGATCGGGGATGGGCTGAACAGTGAGGCCTACCTGGAACCCGCTGTCGACATGAAGAATCTGAACTATGTTCTGGTCATAACAGAACTCTGGAAGGATCAGATGAAGGATGAGTTGGAGGGATCGGGGGAATGAGAATTCTCATAATGGGTTTGCTCTCCCTGCTGTGCGTCTTCGCGCAGTCCACCGTCTGTCACGCCATTGAGATTCGCGGTGTGATCCCCAATCTATCTCTGATTTTGATTGTGAGCTATGGCATTCTGGAGGGAAAAAAAAGAGGGCGGGGGTTAGGATTGTTTATCGGCCTGACCCAAGATTTCCTCTTTTTTCAAACCGCGGGTTTTACCGGCCTTCTGTACTATTACATCGGACACCTGAGCGGGTATTTCAACAAAGACTTTTACAAAGAAAACTATATTTTGCCGCTATTTCTGCTGGCAACAGGGGACTTGCTCTATAGCTTGGTATGCTACTTCTTTTTGTATCTGCTCCCGGGAGATACGCGCTTTATGCTGTACCTTCAGAGAATCATCATACCGGAGCTGGTCTATACTGCGATCTTTGCGCTGCCCTGTTATCGGATTCTATTTTGGATCGATGGCAGAAT
>JAHZBS010000164.1 GCA_019423265.1 Clostridiales bacterium | reverse complement strand
TTTTTATTAGCAGGAAACGGATCTCAACCTTCTGAACCGCGTCGAAGTTCGTCCGCAATCTGCGATATTTTGCGTAGCCGATGATTTACCCCTGACTTCCCTACGGGCGGGTCCAACATCATTCCGAGTTCTTTTAGACTGGCATCCTCGTTCTCCAGGCGCAATATGGCGATCTCCTCCAGCCCTTTTGGCATATACCCCAGTCCTTTACGCGCGATGACATAGCGAATATCCTCCAGCTGCCGTACGGCGGCCTCCACTGTCTTTCCCAAGTTGGCCGTCTCACAGTTGACCTGCCTGTTCACATGATTTCGCATTTCCTTCACAATGCGAATATTCTCAAGATCCATCAGCGCCACGTGGGCCTCCATTACGTTGAGCAAGTCCACGATCTGTGTGCCATCTTTTAGATACAGGACATACACACTCTTCTGGCTCTGCCGCTGCCGCTCAATGATCCTAGAATCTAATTCAAAAAACCGCATCATCTCCTGCAATGCCTTTGCATGTTCTATTGTCTCATTGATAAACTCAATGTGATATGTCTTCTCCGGATTGGTGATGGAGCCGCCTCCCAAGAATGCCCCCCGGATATAGGCCCGCTTACAGCAGGAGTTCGCCGTCAGCAGCGGGCTTGCCTTTCGCTCAAATACCCATCCCGCCGGCGTCCTGCTCAACAGCTTTAGCCCTTTGAGAACGGTGTAAACTTGCGCCGGCACCCGGATGCTCCCCGTATAGGCGATGTATCGCCCCGCCTTTCCATCCTGCTGAAACCCACGTCCGTGTCGGAAGGAAACCTCCATCTCTATATTAAATGTTTTTTCTAATAATGTAAAGACTTTTTTTAGAGTTGCTTCATTTTCTCCCTGAAATTGAATCTCCGATGGCGCAAGGCTGACTCTGGCACAAGTATTCATAAGGGCGGCAAGCTCTGCCAACATGCAGTGCCTGGCCGTGCCCATATGCTCCGACAGCTCTGTTTTGACCTGACTGGAAAATGACATCCCGATCCCTTCCCTGATACGCTAATTCAGATACAAATCGTTGACGGACAGAGCTCCCATGGTTTCCAGGACCTGGTTGTCCTCCTCCTCGTCCCCCTGGACAACCTTCTTTATAACCATCCCCAGTTTGTCGCTGTCATGCCGGATCAGATGCTTCTCCCGGTTCAGCTTCACTAGATTGGCTGCCGTGATGCGAAGCCCATGTCCCAGATTCTCATAGTCATTGACAATCGGGTACGCATCCTCTTCCTTGTAGAGCTGCACAACATAGGGCGGGACCTTCTGCTTATTTGTGATGACATGATCAATCACGCCCGCGCCCAGATACTGTTCCAGCGCCTCAATATGGCCGGACAGCGAAAAGTTGTCCGTCTCCCCGGGCTGGGTCATGATATTGCTGATATAGATGGTCTTCGCCTCCGCCTCGCGGATCGCCTGGGCGATCCCATCCACCAACAGATTGGGTATGATACTGGAAAATAAGCTTCCAGGGCCGAGAAGAATCGCGTCCGCTTCCCGAATGGCCGCCAGCGCCTCCTCCGAGGGGGCAGGCATTTCCGGCATCAGATAGACCCGCTGAATCTTCTTCTGCAAAACCTTATTGATGCTGACAATCTCCGTCTCCCCACAGATGACGGTCCCGTCCTCCAGCATAGCGCACAGCTGCACGTCCTCCGCCGTGACAGGCAGCACCTTTCCCGTAATGGCCAGAACCTCGCTCATATTCTTAACGGCTTCCTCAAAGCTTCCCGTCACGTCGTTCATCGCGGCAAGAAATAGATTGCCAAAGCTCTGTCCAGCCAGATATCCCTTTTTAAACCTGTACTGCAATAATTTTTCCATGATCGGCTCCGTGTTGGAGAGAGCCAATATGCAGTTCCGGATGTCCCCAGGCGGCAGCATATTCATCTCCTGTCTGAGCACGCCCGAACCGCCGCCATTGTCCGCCACCGTCACAATGGCCGTGATATGCTGCGTATGCTTTTTCAGCCCGCGCAACATGGTGGACAGTCCCGTACCACCTCCGATTGCCACAATCTTCGCCTCTTCGATTCTCATAGCTGCACCTCTTTGCCCACATTCACTCCCCCTATCCCCATAAACTCAGACAGCCGGCCTTCCATCCTTCTCCAGGTCCCGGTGAAACAAAAAAACCCGGTGGCCCTTCTGTTTTAAAGTCTGGCTGAGCATGTTGGCCATGGTGACAGAGCGGTGCTTACCGCCTGTGCAGCCTATGCTGATGACCAGCTGATTTTTTCCCTCTTTAATATAGTGGGGAATTAAAAATGTAACCAATTGGGTCACTCTGTCCAAAAATTCTTTCGACACATCCCATTTCATCACATACTCCTGGATGGCCCGGTCATTGCCAGTCAACTCCCGCATCTCCGGTATATAAAAAGGGTTGGGGATAAACCGCACATCGTACACCATGTCGGAATCCATGGGAATCCCATGCTTAAAGCCGAAGGACACGATGTGAATCATCAGGCTTTTAAATTCCTGCCCCTCCACAAACGTCTTGCGGATCTCTTCCTTTAACTGCCAAGTATTAATGCTTGTGGTGTCCAGAACATAGTTTGCCCGTTTTTTCAGCTCCTGCAGCATCTGCCTCTCCAGCGCAAGGGCCTGCTCTGTCCTCGTGACCGCCTGGGGTTCATCGGTATCGTCAAGCAGGGGATGCCGGCGGCGCGTCTCCTTGAAACGCTTGATCAAAACAGCGTCGGCCGCCTCCATGAACAGAATCTGGACCTCATATCCAGAATTCTTCATCTCCTGCAGTGTCTGAAACAGCTGCGCAAAGAATCGCCGGCCTCGAATATCGATCCCAAATGCGACTTTCTCCACCTCCGTATTGCTGGTACAGCACAGTTCAGCAAACTTGGGGATCAACTCCGGCGGCATATTATCGATGCAAAAAAAACCAGTGTCCTCCAGCACGTTTAAAACCGTACTTTTTCCTGCGCCGGACATGCCGGTGACGACTAAAAACATCAAGGGTCTAAACACCTCCTCTGCGCTAATTCAGCTTCTCCAACCGCGATGTGCCAAGGTATCGGAGCTCGGGGACGAGATCGACACCGAACTGATTTTTAACTGTCTCCTGGATCTTCCGGATCAACGCCACCACGTCCGCCGATGTGGCGTGCCCGGCGTTCACGATAAATCCGGCGTGTTTGTTGGAAACCATGGCGTCGCCAACGCGGCAGCCCTTGAGCCCTGCCTCCGTGATCAAATGCCCGGCAAAATGTCCGGGCGGCCGTTTAAACACGCTTCCCGCGCTCGGCTGCTCCAAAGGCTGCTTGCTCCGCCTCTGCTCATTGAGCATCTGGATCCTCTCCTGTATCTCCTGCCTTTGCCCGCTCTCCAACCGCAAAAGCGCCTTGACCACTACCCAAGGCTTGCTCTGAAAAAGGCTAGTCCGATATCCCAGCGCCAACTCCTCCGCCGGCAAATTCCTGTAAGCCCCATTCTCATCCACAGCCGTCACTTCCAGCAGAAGATCCTTCATCTCGCCGCCGTAGGCGCCCGCATTCATGTAGATGGCGCCGCCGAGAGTCCCGGGAATCCCGGATGCAAATTCAAAACCCGCCAGTTCTCTCTCCAACAACAGCCTGGATAGCTTGGACAACAGAATACCGCTCTGGGCCATGACCATATTTTCTTCAAATTCAACTCCTTGAAAGTCCGCGCCGATTCGAATGACGACGCCGCGAAATCCCGCGTCGCCCACCAGCACATTGCTGCCTCTGCCTAAGACGAATATGGGCGTACCCTCCTGCCGGCAGAGGGTTAAGCACTCGCTGAGCTGCTCCTCATTGGCCGGCGTCACCATAAAATCCGCCGGACCTCCTATCTGAAACGTCGTGTACTGACTTAACAAAACATCCCTAAGAATGCGCTCTTGGGGAAAAATCTCCCCCAGCCGCGCCGCCAGGTCTTGATGATCCATTTGCGTCCCCTCGTTTATTAGTTCTTACCATATTATATACTATTATATTGTGAAAAACAACCACAAAAGCTGGAAAATTCTCTATTCTCAGAATTCCCAGCTTTCCTAGTCGCATCTCGATTATTCAATTCCAAGCATGGCGGCGCCGATGACGCCGGCATCGTTGCCCAATGTGGCCGCCCGGAGCTGCGTCTTATCCGCCTGCCCTCCGAAGACCTCCCTTCGGACCAACTCGCGCAGGGGCTCCATCAGCTTTTCCCCCTGGGCGCTGACGCCGCCTCCCACAATGAGGACTTCCGGTTGAAAGACGTTGATCGTATTGGTGATCCCTGCGGCCAGATACTTGAGATACTCGTCCAGAACCCTTTGGGCCACCTCATCCCCCGCCTGCGCCGCGTCAAAGACTGTTTTGGCTTCCATCTTGGCGAGTCCCTCACCGGCGATGGAGTGAAGCAATGAATCCGGATTGGCGAGGGCGGCTTCCCTCCCCATTCGGATCAGCGCCGTTGCGGAGCTGTATGCTTCCCAACAGCCTTTTCGCCCGCAGGTACACGGCTCACCGTCCACGACGATCACCTGGTGTCCCAGCTCCGCGCCGCCGTAGAAAGCCCCTGAAAAAATCTTGCCGTCGATGATCACTCCGCCGCCCAGGCCTGTTCCCAGCGTTAGGGCCACACAATTCCGGCAGCCCTCTCCGGCGCCGAACATGCTCTCCCCCAAGGCCGCTACGTTGGCATCGTTGTCCACATAGACCGGCATCTCTAAGATTTCCTCCATGATGCTGCGCATGGGCACATTGCGAAAGTCTGCAAAATTCGCGGCAAAGATCACCTCGCCCTTTTCTGGGTCGATGGCCCCCGGCGAACCGACTCCCACCGACGCTACCTCCTCCGGCGTCAGCCCTTCCTCTGTCATCAGGTCCAAGATAAGATTCGCCATGTCGGTCACCACGTCCCGGTGACTGCGCTCGGCGCCTGCCGGAATGCTTTTCTTCCTGAGAATCTGGCCCTTGTCCGTTACAAGCGCCCCCTTGATGGACGTCCCGCCCAGGTCAATCCCTGCATAAATCATCTCACATATCCTCCAATATATACTCAAACTATAGCCTTGCCAGACTCCGCTTTCTATGTGGCGGAGTCCTTACATAAGTCCATTGCGTTTTCTCTCCTGGCGCCGGCGGTTGATATTCCGGATGACGCGGTTGTTCAGCTCTTCCGCCGCGTTGTACCCCATCTTCTTCTGACGGTGATTGATGGCCGCCGTCTCCGCAATGATGGCCAGGTTTCTTCCAGGGCGTATGGGGATGGAATAGCAAATCACCTTGTTTCCCAGGATCGTCATCGTCTCCTGCTGTAGCCCCAGACGGTCATACTGCTTATTGGGATCCCACACCTCTAATTTAATCACCATATCAATGCTCTGGGACGATTTAATCGACTCCACGCCAAAGAGCTCCTTGACGTCCAAAATTCCAATTCCCCGAAGCTCAATAA
>JAHZBS010000163.1 GCA_019423265.1 Clostridiales bacterium | reverse complement strand
AACATACATGAAAAATCGTGACGGGGACACAGGAAAAATAAAAAATTGGATGGATGTGGAGGAACTCTCTGAGGAGTTGATGGAAGACGGCGAAGGGGCGATAGAGAAAGAGAAGAAGGAAGAAGCCCTTCTGCGGGAGCCGAAGAGTAAAAAGAAGCTGGCGCTGCTGGGCATTGTGCTTTTGTGTGCCTTGGCGCTCGGTGGATTTTTGTTATCGGATACCTTCTATGGGATCATCCGCCGGCAGAGCAATTATACGCTGACGCCGTCGGGAGTCGAGGTGGAATATTCTAAGGAGGCGGCGTCCTCCTTTGCGGTGCTGGGAGATCTGGTGCTGCGGCTGGGTCAGGAAGGCATAGCGGCCCTGGACAGCAGTGGAAAGGTTGTCTGGGATGTGCCCTTTACCATGGCGTCGCCTAACATGGTGACCTGCGGGGATTATGTAGCGGTCGCGGACCGAAAGGGGACGAAGATCATTTTGTGTGACAAAAATGGTCTCCAGAGCGAAATGACAGCCGAGTATCCCATCACGCTGCACACAGTCAATGAGGCCGGTTATATCGCAGTGGCGGTGGGCCAGGATATGCAAAATGGCGTGGCCTTGTATTCCAATACCGGCCAGTTGATTGTCAAGAGAAGTACCACTGTCAGCGGGGACGGGGTCCCCATGGCCATTGCCCTGAATGAGGATGCGACAAAGATGGTCACATCCTATCTGGTTTTCTCCGGGGAATCGATGAAGAGCCAGGTTACGGTCTTTGATTTTTCCAATGCAGCGGACGGGGTTACAGATCGAATCTTAGCCAATTACAGCTATGACGCGACCATGGTGGTTACCCTAGCCTTTATTCAGGGATCCTGTGTATTTGTTGGGGACAATCGCATTGGCGCTATTTCCATGGAGGGCAATACGAAGGAGGCCTGGAGTCAGGAACTCTTATATACCATCAAGGCGCTGGCAGTTGGAGAGGATTTCTTTGCGCTGGCCTATGACGGAGGACAAGCCGGGACCGCACATGCGCAGCCCGAAAACGATCTCGTTTTGCTAGACAAAGACGGGACGGCGATTCTGCAATTGCAGATCGGAGACATCTCCTACCTGGATGTCTCAAATGGGATTCTTGTCTATGGCCAGGAGCGAAGCTACAAGGCTATAGACAAGGACGGAACGAGTCAGTGGTACTACGACGCGCCGGAG
Source organism: Clostridiales bacterium (assembly GCA_019423265.1). The sequence continues at coordinate 4,321 of JAHZBS010000163.1, read as the reverse complement.
GATACATATCGTCTGCTCAACCTGGCGGGCGGCGATACGGTGACGGCGGTGGTCAGCGGGAAGATGAAAATGATGAGTATTGTCGGGGTTGAAGAAACGGGGGATAGCGTCTCATGAATTTTATCATTGCGATTGTGCTGGATGCATTGACCATCTTTATTCTTGTGTTCAGCGTATTCCGTGGAAAGAAAAAAGGATTTGTCAAGACCGGGTATAATTTGGTCTCCTGGCTTATCAGCCTGTTGGCGGCATGGAAGCTATTTCCGTATGTGGGAAAGGGGCTTCGCGCGCTTGGACTGTTTGGAAAAATGCAGGGGTATATTGCCGGTCATCTGTCGTTGGGGGAGGCGGCCGGCACAGCGGAGGCGGCCGCGGCGATCCAGACCCTTCCCATCCCCAAAATTTTGCAGGAGAAACTCATCGAGAATAATAATTATGAGGTTTACAATATTTTCAATGTGGATACCTTGTCAGAGTATGTGGCGAGCTATCTGGCCAATGTGGCCCTGAATATTATCGCCGTGGCCTCCACATTTCTCCTGGTATTTCTTCTGATCCGGCTGATCGGATTTGCGCTTGAGATTGCGGCTAAGCTGCCGGTTATCCGGACATTGAACAGCGCCCTGGGAGTCTTGGCCGGTGCCGCCATGGGTGTCGTGAAGGTGTGGGTCCTGTGCATCGCCGTTACGATAATCGGAATGCTCCCCAAATTTACGGTGCTGCTGTCCAGCGTCAGCGCTAGCGCTGTGACACAATTCTTTTACAGCCATAATCTGATTCTCGATATGGCATTGCAGATCTTCGGATAGAATCAAAAAGGAAGCTCAGAGGGGTACACCCAGCTGAGCTTCCTTTTATTTATGGCAGAATGCCGATTTTTTACAGCCTGAAATCCCGGTCGCCCTGTGCGATGGAGACCAAATGCTGTTCCACAAGAGCCCGGACTTTTTCGTTTGGAATCGATGCCAGCTCTTTTTGAATGAGTGTATTGCCGATCTGGCGCGTCTGGGGACTTGCGTAATCTTCCAGATACTCTTTTAAGGTCATGAGGGCATTGGGGTGACAGCAATTCTGGATCTGGCCGCTCTTGCAAAGGCTCATAAAGCGGTCGCCTGTCCGCCCCTCCCGGTAGCAGGCAGTGCAAAAACTGGGAATGTAGCCAAGCTCCATGAGCCAGTGGACCACCTCGTCCAGAGTTCGGCTGTCGATGACGTCAAATTGTTCTGATTTTTCGTCCTCCGGCTCCGGCGTCACATAGCCTCCGACGCTGGTGCGGGAACCGCCGCTGATCTGGGAGATTCCAAGATGGAGGACGCGCTCACGACATTTTTTGCTTTCCCTGGTGGAGACGATCATGCCGGTGTAGGGCACGGCGATCCGGATGCAAGCGACGATTTTGGCGAAGGTATCGTCGTCGATCCCATTGTCGAAAGCGTCTGCGTCGATATCATCCGCGTGCCGGATCCGGGGAACGCTGATGGTGTGAGGGCCAACTCCATGGGCAGCCTCCAGGTGCTCCGCGTGCATTAAGAGTCCGGCAAATTCGTAGCGATACAGCTCGAGCCCAAAGAGCACTCCTAGCCCTACGTCGTCGATGCCGCCCTCCATGGCCCGATCCATGGCCTCTGTGTGGTAGGCATAGTTATGCTTAGGGCCTGTCGGATGCAATTTTTCGTAGCTCTCCTTGTGGTAGGTTTCCTGAAAGAGAATGTACGTACCGATCCCTGCATCTTTTAGCTTTCTGTAGTTCTCTACGGTGGTGGCGGCGATGTTCACATTGACCCGGCGAATGGCGCCGTTTTTATGTTTGATCCCATAAATCGTTTCAATACTTTCCAGTACGTACTCAATCGGGTTCATCACAGGGTCCTCGCCGGTTTCCAGAGCTAAGCGCTTATGGCCCATGTCTTGCAGCGCGATCACTTCCTGGCGGATCTCATCCTGCGTCAGTTTTTTGCGGGCGATATGTTTGTTCTTTAGATGATAAGGGCAGTATACGCAGCCGTTGATGCAGTAGTTGGAGAGATAGAGAGGAGCGAACATGACAATCCGGTTGCCGTAGAAGTCCTTTTTAATCTGTTCGGCGAGAGCGTAGATCTCCTGATTCCGGTCTTCGAGATCGCAATCCAACAGAACGGCGGCTTCCCGGTGGGACAGACCTTTGCGAAGGCGCGCTTTGTCCAAAATTTCATCGATGAGGGCGCCGTTGGACTTGTTTTGTTCCGCATAGGCCAAAGTTTCCATGATTTCTTCATGATCAATAAATTCTGTCGCATGAGGAGACGCGGCATTGTACATAGAAATTCCTTCTTTCTTGTTAGGATATTGATTTAGCGGCGACATCGCCGCGATCCGTCACAACTTTATAGCCGATCCGCTGCATCCGCTGTTCCAGTAGCTTTCGGCTCTCAGCGGCTTCCTCTCCTGTGCTGCATTTGTTGTCGTACAGCATGTATTTTGTTCGGACCGCCATGGGGGAGAGATTTGGCATAACGACGTTGGCGCCAGCGAGAATTCCTTTTTCCCGTCCATCGGGATCCAGCGTCCCCAGAGCTGTGGTGGCAGGTAAAAGAGCATAGGGCAACATCAGCCGGAGAATACCTAGCAGGAATAGTGTGAGCTCCACTGTGCCGGAAGCTTCATGGGCAAAGGGCGTGTCGTGGTGTGGGATGAAAGGGCCTATGCCCACCATATCAGGCTGTAGCTGGGAGATAAAGTGTAAATCTTTTGCTAGATGGCGCGAAGTCTGTCCCGGAGAGCCAACCATGAAGCCGGTTCCCACCTGGTATCCGATCTGCCGCAGATCCCAAAGGCACTGCATTCGCTTTTCCAAGGACATAGCGGGGGGATGGAGTTGCCCATAGTGACATGGGTCCGCCGTTTCGTGCCGCAGGAGATACCGGTTAGCGCCTGCGGCAAAATAGGCTGCGTAGCTGTCGCGGCTTTTTTCCCCGATGGATAAGGTTATGGCGCAATCCGGATAGGTTCGGCGGATCGCAGCGATACTATCACACAGCAGGGAATCCGTAAAATATGGATCTTCGCCGCCCTGTAAGACGAACGTGCGGAACCCGAGCTGGTAGCCGGCGCGGCAGCAGTCTAAAATTTCATCTTTCGTCAGCCGGTATCGGGATGCAGAGCGGTTGCTCCGGCGGATACCACAATAGTAACAGTCATTTCGGCAGAAATTTGTGAATTCAATCAGGCCGCGTATGTATACAGCGTTGCCATAATACCGGCGGCGCACAGAGCGGGCCCGCTCAAACAGATAGGCGGATACGTCCGGCGAGCGCCCTTCTATGAGCGCTATAAATTCTTCCTGAGAAAGGCTGTGTTCCTGTTCAAGGCGATCGATCTGATCTTTCATAGTATTCACAATGCGTTGTCCTCCGGAGTCGAGGAAATTTTGGAATAGATTGTCTTGGTGCTGATGCCGGGCAGCATCCCCAGTTTGCCGGATAAAGCGCTGATGACATCCCCCGGCGCGTCCATGGCCACACTGATGATGTTGATTCCTCTCTTTGGATAGGGGACTCCCATGCGGCCTATAATATATGCGCCATACTGGTGAAGGAGTGCGTTCATCTTTTCGATGGACACAGCCTCCTCAACGACGATCCCAATCAGGGCCACTCTCGTTTCCATTGCTATCACTTCCTTTGAATAAAAAAAGCGCCTAAAAAAGGCGCAGAAATCAATCCTACCGATCTCCCGTGCCTTTCCCCTCAGATAAAGTCTTCGGACGTCAGAACGCAGATGAAGTTCGATTTGCCGAAAGGAGAACCTCGCGGCGTATCGTAAAATCAGTATATCACAAAAGGAAATGGATTGCAAGTGATGCCTGGCCATTTCCTTTGTATTGCGCATACTGGCTAACATTATTTTTGCCGCAGCATCTTGAAGAGTTCGTTCATTTTGGGAGGCTTGCCGTACATCAAGACCCCCAGGCGATAGATTTTAGCGCTGATCCAGCCAAAGAGAAGGATTGCCGCGACGTTGCTGAGGATGGACAGCAGAATCTGATAGAAAGGGACACTGGTCATGCAGATTCGGATAAACATCGTCATAGGGGAGATGAAGGGAATGAACGAGGTGATCACACAGAGAGAGTTTTCAGGCGAAGCCATGCAGGTGACGGAGATGAACAGAGCGACAACCGTCAGCAAAATCAAAGGCATGGAGGTGGTGTTGATATCTTCTGTGCGGCTAGCGAGAGAGCCGACGGCACCATACAGGCATCCGTAACTGAAAAATCCTAAAATATAGAATATCAAAAGATACACAATATTGGAGGAAGACTGGCGGAAGATTTCCTCGATAA
>JAHZBS010000162.1 GCA_019423265.1 Clostridiales bacterium | reverse complement strand
CAGCTGCCACCCCGATCCAGGGCCCCAGGACGACAACCAGATTGAAAAATGCTAGGAAACAGAACATGACAAGCCGCCGAAGACACCCGCCTGGCTTTGAAGCGTTAGCCGGAGAGGCTGCCTTGACTGGAGGGGGCGGAGGCGGTGGGGCCTGATTTGTAAAGGGAGGCGGCCCCTGCCGCGGAGTCTGACCCGACGTGGGGGGAGGCGCGGACGGGCGGGGAGGCTCGGTTGAAGGCAGCGTCTCATGGGTTTCTATGGCATCCGCACCAGACTGGACCGCCTCCTGGCGCAATTGTTCCCCGATTGTTTTCGGATCGCCTAAGCGAACACAGATTTCATCTTCTGATTCCCCATTTAAGAGCCCTGCGTCAAAATGTTCCTCAAAATCAGACAAGACTTCCCGGATGTATTCTGAGGGCAGCCCAGCTAAAGACTTTTGCATTTCGCTCATAAACCATGCTTTGCTATGTGGAGTATCACACATGGGGATCTCCCTCCTTTACGATTAAATTCACACCTGTCACAAACGCATCCCATTCCTCTACGAGCGCGGCCTTCATGCGAATGCCTTCCTCCGTGATTTGATAATATTTTCGAGGAGGCCCCTCCGATGATTCTTTCAGGTACGTGGTCAGCAGCCCATCATTTTTGAGCCTGCGCAGAAGGGGGTAGATGGTCCCCTCGGTGATATCCACCTGATGCGAGATTTTGCTGACTAATTCGTACCCGTAACAATCCTGCCGATGAAGGACCGCTAGTACACAAAGTTCCAAGGCGCCCTTTTTTAATTGTGTATTCACTGACACCCTCCTTCCGTTCTTTGTTTCAGTGAGACAGGAACAGCTGGCAACTGGTTGCTGAAGAAGAGTATATCACACATTACTGTGTAATGCAAGGTACTGTAAAAAATTTTTTATGTGACGGCCAAATTATCTGAATTAAAAGGAAGCGTTTATCGAACATAAAAATATCAGGGCGATCCGACGCATTGGACATATCAATGCAATCGAACTCACCCTGACAAATGAGAAGGCTCTTGCGAGAGCCATTGGGAAAGGAGAATTCACAGCGGAACCGCCGTTGCCTCTCTGTTGTGAAATGTGGAGAGGGATGTGAATCCCATGGAGCGCAGTTTTTGATAACAGGTCGCCATGGAAAGGCCCACATATTCAGGAGAATGTGCATCTGAGCCGGTGGTCAAAATGGTTCCGCCCAGCTCCCGATACCGCTGCACGACATTCCAGGGGGGGAGAGGCCGTCCCAGGCCGGCCCGAAATCCGGAGGTATTGAGTTCTATGCCTGCGCCGTTAGCGATGATCTGGGTCAAAATTTGGTCGATCAAGGGGGCAAATTCCTCGTAGGAGTATTTCTCTTGGCCGGGGTCATAGCGCACCAGGTAGTCCAGATGCCCATAGACGCAGGCATAGGGAAAGAGCTGCACCATGGATAAGACAGCCTCAAAATAATTCTGATAGCATTGGCGGCGCGGCGTTGACTGAAACAGATTGACTTCATAGGGATCGACGCCTCCAACGGCGTGGCGGGAAGCGATGATGAAATCCAGATCCCGTTTATATTGCTCATAAAACCGCAGACAGCGCTGAAGGCAGCTCTCCTGGATGCCGAGCTCAATTCCCTTTCGAATTGTAATCTGTCCGCGATATTTTTGCTGCATCCGTGTCAGAGTCTCCAGATAGTCATCCATATCGACGACCCACAGATTGCAGCCGGGAGCAGGAAACTCATAATCGACATGATCGGTCACGGCGATTTCCCTGACACCCTTGTCGATGGCGGCCTGGATCACGCTCTCCACGGGTGCATCGCTATCCATGGAATATCGAGTGTGTAAATGGTAATCATACATAAAAGGATTCCTTCTTTCTTTGTGCGCTCCACCGTATTGTATCATATTTTTCGTCAAGATAAAACATTTTTTATGAAAACAGGCAAAGTCTGACGAAATCCCTAATAAGCACTTGCCCTCATGGGTAAAATACGGTAAAATATAGAAAGTGTGCAGAGATTTTGTCGCATGTTCTTTAAACCTAAAAATTTGAAGCGAGGACGCAGAACAATCGATGCCGGAGCGCTACAGATGGCTCTCACGGGAGAAGTTCGCCCCGTCGCTGCGCCCCCGGAATGGAGATTACGATGAAAGACATGTCAACGCTAGTGCTGACGATTATCGGTTTATTAGGCGGATTAGGATTATTTTTGTACGGAATGAATATTATGGCGGACGGTTTGCAGAAATCGGCCGGCAGCAAGATGAAAAAGCTTCTCAGCATTCTGACGACCAATCGTTTCCTGGGCGTCGCCGTGGGCGCTTTAGTGACGGCCATTATTCAGAGCAGTTCCGCCACCACTGTTATGGTCGTAGGCTTTGTCAACGCGGGGCTGATCAATCTTCTTCAGGCAACAGGCGTGATCATGGGCGCGAATATTGGAACGACCATCACTTCGTGGATCGTATCCCTCGGTGAGTGGGCAAGCTTTCTAAAGCCCAGCACGCTGGCGCCGCTGGCTGCCGGGATTGGCGCTATGATGTTTGTTTTTGGAAATGACCGCAAGAAACAGGCCGGTGAGATTATTATCGGGTTTGGCCTTCTGTTCATGGGGTTAGAGCTCATGTCCAACACCATGAAGCCATTTCAGGGATCCCAGATCTTCAGGGACGCTTTCCAGACGATGGGCGCCAACCCGATTCTCGGAATCCTGGTTGGGTTAATCGTCACCGCCGTCATCCAGAGCAGTTCTGCGTCCGTGGGAATTTTGCAATCCGTCGCCAGCCTGGGGCTTGTTCCCTGGAATGCAGCGGTGTATATTATTCTTGGGCAGAACATTGGAACATGCGTAACCGCCATTCTGTCAGCCGCTGGGGCCAACCGCACGGCGAAGAGAGCCGCCCTGATCCATCTCTTGTTCAACATCACGGGGACGATTCTCTTTGCCGTGGGCTCGGTCTTCTTTTTCCGCTTTAATGCTGAATTTGGGGCGACACCTGTCACGCTGACGGGCATTTCCATATTCCATACCATCTTTAATGTTGCGAACACGGTTGTGCTGTTTCCCTTCAGCAAACAGTTGGTCCATCTGGCTGAGAAGCTGCTTCCGGAGCACAAAACAGCCGATGGAGAGCAGATTGCGGAGGAGAAGCTGTTAAAGCGCCTCGATGAGCGTATTTTGAACAATCCCGGCTTTGCCATTGCCACCACAGTGGAAGAGGTGCTGAAAATGGCAGATCTGACGGCAAGCAACCTGCGCCTCTGCCAGCAGGCTTTGACGGAGCGGGATGACGCCCTGGTGCAGCGCGTCTTTGAGCAGGAAGATATCGTCGATCGAAGTGAAAAGGAAATTACGGAATATCTGATCAAAATCAATGAGGAGTCCATCAGCGAGAGGCAGAGCCATACGGTGACGGCGCTCCTACACACGGTCAACGATATCGAGCGGATCAGCGATCACTCAGAAAATATGGCGGAGTTGATTCAGAATTATATCCGTCAAGATCTCCACTTTAGCGAGGTTGCCTCCGATGAAATCCGAAAAATGATGGAGATGGCCAGGGATAATTTCGAGGAGGCGGTCAATGTTCGAAGGCAGTATGACTTTCGGAAAGCAGAGTATGTGAAGCGCCAGGAGGATGCGGTGGACGCTATGGAGGAAGATCTGCGCTTCGAGCATATCAACCGGCTGGCACAAAATGCCTGCGATACCAGGGCGGGCGTTGTCTTTCTGGATTTGATCAGCAATCTGGAGAGGGTATCCGATCACTGCGTCAACATTGTGGAGGCAGCGGAGTCCGAGCTGTAATAGGGCGGGGCTCCTTTTGACAAAATTTACTTGCAATTTATTGTGAAATGTTTTACAATAAACACGTATGCCAGTAGGAGTTGGGACGATATGGAGACGATTCTGCGGCGGTTACTTCCGGACGGCATGGACGACCTAATGCGGCGTTGGAGCCTTCTAGCGGCAATTCGTGCCCGCGGAGCTGCCGGACGCCGAGAATTGACATCACGCTTGGGCTTGTCTGAGCGGGTACTCCGTCAGGACGTTGCGGTCTTGCAGGCATATGGTCTGATCGTCGTCACGGCGGGCGGGATCTCGGTCACGCCGGATGGGATCGGGGCAATTCAGGCTTTAGAGGAAGCCTGGCCGCGCACCGCAGAGGTGAGGCGCGAGGTGGAGCAACTTGAGACCGCTCTCGATGGAGTGCGGATCGCGAGTCACCCCGCCGGGCCCTACGCAGCGGCGGAGATCGCGCGGCATCTGGAGGCACAGCTCCACAGCAATATGTCGGTCTGTGTCGGCGGCGGTCCCCTCATAGCCCGCACTGTAGCCCAGTCCCGGTCTCTCAGGAGGTTATCCGGTTTCACGGTATACCCTGCGCAGCAAGCGTCTGCGGATATTGCGTCCTCTCTTGCCAGAAAGTTAGGGGGATTCCAGCCGGATGGAGCCGATACTCCGGCCTTTTTAAAGCCGCCGGATCTCCTGCTGCTGGAGATTCAAGAGGGAAGGGCTGCGGCCAGGGCATATGGACTGTCAGAAGACTACCGGCGGCTCTTGGAGCGCAAGGATGCGCGCGCAGAAATGCTGGGGTATTTCCTGGATGCGGAGGGACAGCCCGTACTGCGGATCAAGGACTCAGCGGCGGATTTGCAGGTGATCCGACAGGCATCGGAGGTTCTCTGGGTCGGAGAGGGAGAGCTGGGCGCCAAGGCTTTTTGGGCTGGCCGGCGCTATCTGTCGCCAAGGGGGATCCTGCTGGCGGATGATACCTTTATCCACACCCTGTATCAGTTACGATTTCACAGGTCATAGAATTGTGAATAGGAAAGAGATTCCTATCTCATATTACGCTGTAAGGAGGAACAGATTTGGCACGGATTGCAATTAACGGATTTGGGCGGATCGGACGGAATTCGTTCAAGGTTGGTATGGAGAAGGGGCTCGATATTGTCGCCATCAATGATCTGACGGATGCGGCTACTTTAGCGCACCTGCTCAAATATGACAGTGTATTCGGCAAGTTCGCGGGAACGGTGGAGGCGAGAGACGGTTTGCTTATCGTCAACGGTCGCCCTATCAAGGTGGTGGCGGAGCGGGATCCGAGCCGACTTCCCTGGAAGGAACTCGGCGTCGATATCGTGATCGAGTCCACGGGACTGTTTGCCAGCATGGAGAAAGCGAAGGTCCACCTTGACGCGGGGGCGAGAAAGGTTATCATCTCCTGTCCGGCAAAGGGCACAAAATCCATCGTGATGGGTGTGAATCAGGAAGCCTATGATCCGGCGGCGGACCATGTGATTGACAATGCCTCCTGCACCACCAATTGCCTGGCGCCTGTGGTCAAAGTCCTCCACGATCAGTTCGGGATTGTGAAGGGGATGATGACGACCGTTCACTCCTACACAAACGATCAAAAAATATTGGATCTGCCTCACAAAGATCTGCGGAGGGCGCGGTCAGCTACCCAGTCGATAATCCCGACGACGACGGGAGCCGCCGAGGCGGTGACGAAAGTAATCCCCTCCCTGGAGGGGCGGTTGACCGGCATGGCCATGCGGGTGCCCACCCCCACGGTGTCCATCGTCGATT
>JAHZBS010000161.1 GCA_019423265.1 Clostridiales bacterium | reverse complement strand
GATTTAACACGTGTACTTTTGCCCCCCGAATCACAGTGTGGAAAAAAGACTTAAATAAATTTGTTGTAAGGTTGACAAATCTTTCCATATAAAGTACACTAGAAGTGAAAATTTGACAACTAGCTGGACGAGTATTTAGCTTTGAATACTCGGATCATAGCTTAAGAAGAGAGGATTGACACGATGCCCCAGGAGATGACCTTGCCGATCTTTGTTCCCTCCATCAAAACATTTCTATTTCACGCCTATCCGCTGGCCGTTATGGAAAATCATCCTGATTTTGAGAGCTGGTTTTACACCAATTATATCCAGCTGTACTATCAGATCGGGAGCCCCCACAAGCTCAATTTCTATGGCCTCAATCTGATCCACGGAGTCTGGGATTACTACCCACTTTTGGATGTGGAGCGCATGTCGCAGGAGATGCTGCGGGTGATGAGAGCTGACATAGTCGAGTTAGCCCGCTGGATAATACAGAGCGAAGGATATGTGAATGTCTTTTTAGACGAATACTATACGGAGCACCGCTTGGCCTTCCGGACGGAGCATAGAACCCATGATTTTCTGCTCTATGGATATGATGATTCTCAACAGCATTTCTTGACAGTCGGATTTGACGAGAACCATCGGTATACCTCAACCCATATCCCGTACAAGGCGCTGCAGAACGCATTTGCTTCCGTGACGGAGAAGCGGTCCATGGTCATTCTGCGAGTCAATAAGGAGAAACGGTTTGCCTTGGACTTTGAGAATATCCAGGAGATGGTATCGGACTATCTCCAGTCGGCAGACACGTCCAAGCGGTTTAAAATGTACGGGAACGCCAAACCTGACATGGTGTATGGGTTAGCGGTATACCGAGAAATGCAGGCTTACGTAGATCAAATTGAAAAGGGTGAGGATTTCATGGATATACGGGCCTTCACCCTGCTGTACGAGCATAAAACCGTGATGGCGAAACGAATCCGATATCTTCTAAAAGAGAGAGCGTTAGAGTGTTCCGGCGACATCCTAGGAAAATTCGATGAGATTGCGGAACGCGCAGCCCATATCAAAAATCTCATGCTAAAGCACTCAATGACAAAACAGCCCCAAGGTTTGGCGACCGTTCAAATGCATTTGCTTGCCATGCGGGAGGACGAAGAGAGAGCCTTATGCGCAGTATTTCATGAAACGGGGATTGACAAATTCTGAAAATTGTCGTATAGTGATACTGCTAAGAAGAGAACACGTTGGGGGTTGGTCCTAACAGAGAGGAACCGGCTGGTGTAAGGTTCCAGGAACTTCGCCTCCATGTATCGTATCGTCTCGGAGCCGGCCCGCAGAAACAGCAGTAAGCGGACCCGGAGAGCTCCCCGTTATCGGAGCGCGCATTGTTGGATGCGTAAGAAGAGGCCGCGTATACGTCGCGGCAACTAGAGTGGTACCGCGGAAGCGTCAGCCTTCGTCTCTAATGGAGATGAGGGCTGTATTTTTATGATGGGGAGAGATTTGCGATGTTGACACTGGACAAGATTTACCATGCCTCTTATGTTTTGAAGGATGTGATCCGGAAGACGGACCTTATCTATGCGCCGAAGCTACACGCCGGCGGAAAGATCTATCTTAAGACGGAGAATCTCCAGGTGACGGGTTCCTTCAAGGTTCGGGGAGCTTACTACAAAATATCGCAGTTGAGCGATGATGAGAAGAAGAAGGGCGTCATCGCCTGCTCCGCCGGCAACCATGCCCAGGGCGTTGCGCTGGCCGCCCAGAAGAATAAGATTCCTGCCATGATCTGCATTCCGGACGGAGCGCCCATTTCGAAAGTGGAGGCCACCAAGAGCTACGGTGCGGAGGTATGCCTGGTGGAGGGGGCCTACGACGATGCCTACGAAAAAGCGCTTGAATTACAAAAGGAAATGGGGTATACTTTTATTCATCCGTTTGACGATGAGATGGTCATAGCGGGGCAAGGGACCATCGGCCTTGAAATTCTCGACCAGCTGCCCAGCGTGGACGCCATTGTTGTCCCGGTCGGAGGTGGTGGATTGATCTCCGGCATCGCCTACGCCATCAAGCGATTGCGCCCGGAGTGCCGGATCTATGGAGTGCAGGCCACTGGGGCCCCGTCCATGTTCAACGCCATCACATCCGGCAAGAAAGAGGCGCTGGAGACGGTGAAGACCATTGCGGATGGGATCGCGGTAAAGCGGCCTGGAGATCTGACCTACGACCTGTGCCGGCGCTATGTGGACGAAGTCGTGACAGTGACGGACGATGAGATATCGACGGCGATCCTGGCGCTGATCGAACAGCAGAAGATGATTGCAGAAGGAGCCGGAGCGGTTTCCATTGCCGCTGTGATGTTTGGCAAAGTTCCCGTGGAGGGGAAAAATGTCGTCTGCCTCGTCTCCGGAGGCAATATCGATGTAACGATTCTGTCTCGCGTCATCAACCGAGGGCTCCTCAAATCCGGCCGGTCGGTGGATATGACCATCGAGCTGGTGGATAAGCCGGGACAGCTCAAAGATGTCTCAAAGATTATCGCAGACTTAGGAGGAAACGTGGTGTCGATCTATCATGACCGGGCGGATGTGGACACGGATGTCAATGCGTGCCTGCTGCGCATCGTCATGGAGACGCGGGATTTCGATCATATACAGCAGATCCGGGAAGCCGTTTTGCAGGCTGGATATAAAATTATATAGAGGAAAGGAAGTTGCAGCATGGAAACGATTTATACAAATCAGGCGCCGGAAGCCATCGGACCCTATTCACAGGCTATTGTGGCGGGAGAGTTTATATTTACCTCCGGACAGATCCCCATCGATCCGGCAACCGGCAGGGTGGAGGCGCAGTCCATCGGGGAGCAGACGGAGCAGGTTATGAAAAACCTGCAAGCTGTACTGAAAGCGGCGGGGAGCGACCTTGGGAAAGCGGTCAAAACCACTTGCTTTTTGAGCAGCATGGATGACTTTGCCGCCTTTAACGAGATTTACGCGAGATACTTTACCGGTAAGCCGGCGCGCTCCTGCGTAGCGGTCAAAACGCTGCCGAAAAACGTGAAGGTGGAAGTGGAGGTCATCGCCGTGCTCAGCTAGAGCAGGCAGGGCGTGGGGCAAAGAGAGAGGCAGCTGTATAAATCCGAACTTGTTTCCCATTGGACAGGCGGAGGAATAAATCGATGAAAATACAGATAATAGACACTTTTCCGCAGATAGTAGAATACAAAGAAGACAACATCGAGTTTTCACTTGAAACATATAAAACTTATGCAAACGGCATATCTCCATCGTTGTATAAAAAATGTTTTGACGATGCCTCACGGTATGATTATGAAAAAGATTTGATGCCGGTTCTTAATGATGCCCTATATCGTCATTTTGATCGAATCGAGTCCGCACATAGCTCTATTGCCGAAATCCAATCCTTTCTGCCGGAAAAAGCATCCAAATTATTTGATGTTGATTTAGATATCACGATTCTCTTTTATCTTGGATTGTGCAACGGTGCGGGGTGGGCGACAGCGATGGACGGAAACCCCGCGATCCTTTTAGGCGTTGAAAAAATAGCAGAACTTGGATGGCATGATAAGGATGGTATGTGTGATCTGATTTGTCATGAAACGGCACATTTACTTCATTTTGCACTGCGGAAGGACATGCCAAAACCGTGTCAACCAATATGGCAGCTCTATACAGAAGGTTTTGCTTCGCGTGTCTCACAGCTGCTCTATAAGGAGGACTTTTATCACCAAAATCAAGATGGCTGGCTTTCTTTCTGCAGTGAAAACATTCGCAAGATTAAGCAGACATATGGCAAATGCCTGGCAAAAGGTGAAAGCACCAACTGTTTTTTCGGTGATTGGAATACATTTATGGGACAGAGCAATATAGGTTACTACCTCGGCTGTGAATTTGTGCGGGAACTTGAGAAGAGATATACTGTACAGAATATTGCGATTCTGACTACCGATGCGATAAAAAAGGAATTAGCGCTATTTCTGAACGAGGAATGATTATGAAATGACTTGTAGAGAGTGGAATAATCCCGTAGGAAATGTCCGCCCCGGGGACAAACTTTTTATCATTAAGTAAATTGACATGGCGAAGAAAGATGATATAATATCCACGTAAGCCATGAGCAGTGCCAAAAGCATCTGTTTGCTCCTGAGCAGATGCTTTTTTGCTGATTTAATGTATTGATATACATAGCATTATGAAAAACAGGACGTATATGTTCCGGTCTCCGCCATGGACCAAGATACGCATGAGACGGCCTACGTGCTGCTGAACGGAGATGGGACCGTCAAGTCGGTTCGCGTTGTCAGCACCTTTCCAGTGGATGGGCCGGGACAGTATAGAGACTACGGTGTCTAAAGTCAGGGGCTGAACCTGCGAAAGGTAGCAAAAAGTATATTATACGGAGGTGGAATCCATGAGAAATGTACCCATCAATTATGCAGAGACGATCCTGGAGCCCTACTGGGACGGCGGAGAGTCCTATCCGGACAACGAGAAGTACTCGGTGCTCCAAAACTATCAGATTTGCTATCATGAGGCGGCGGCCAAAATTTTCCCATACTGGTGCGGCGTCCGCATCGCCATTGAACAGCAGCTGGGAGAAGCCCCCATCACGATGGAGAGGGATTGTGACGTCGATCTCACGGGATACGATGAACTGCGAGTCTTTGCAAGCTTTCCCCAAAATTTGACATACCGGCTGTACGGTGAAATCGACGGGGAGCAACGGCTGCTGCTCGATGCGGTCGGGGATGATGACACGACGGAGTACGTGGGAACCTTTTCCGGAATCAAGCTGACTCATCTCCGGTACGAGTTTCAGAAGACGGGGAGCGAGTCGTGCGCAGGGCTGCTCTGTTGGCTTGGCTTGGCGAATCGGTCGAAGCGGGAAGAACTGGAGGCGGCCAAAAGTCCTTACGATTCTCAGTGGGAGGGCTGTTTTGCCCAGACATATGAGATCAAGCCGATGATGGGAATCTATTTCGATGAGGATGAATTGCCCGCTCTGCGGAAAAAGCTGAACAATCCCCTGTACGCCTCCGCCATGAAAACATTGCGCCAGGAGGCGGAGGAGGCCATGAGGATAGACCCGGAGGCGGACATTCAGACCTACATCAGCAGTTCTGACCACCGATGGATACGAAATCGGGATTGGAACCGGCCGGTTCTGAATCTTGCCATGGAGAAACTGGCGTTCATCGGGATCCTGGATGAGAATATTCCCATGTTAAAAATGGCCTGCCGGATGGCGCTGTCCGTGGCACACAGTCAGTATTGGTGCGAAAGTCTGATGGGGATATTTCCCGGCGCCACCTGGCACCACCGTTCTTTTACGGAGGAGGTGCTGTTGAAGGCCTGTGCCAAAGTGCTAGATTGGGCTGGCGCTCTTCTGACCTGGCATGGACGCCACATCATCTGGGATGCCATGATCATGAAGGGTCTGCCCAGATTGGAAGCGGACTTTAAGACCGTCTCCTATATCCGGCATATGAATCAGGGGATCGTGTTCAACGTGGGCCGGATCACCGGGCTGCTGGCCTTGGTCCACCCATATCCCCGCTATGAGTCCTGGCTCTTGGATGCGGAGAAGGATATGAGGGAGATGATCGACAGCTATGTCGCCTCCGACGGGGGAACGCCGGAGGGACCAGGG
>JAHZBS010000160.1 GCA_019423265.1 Clostridiales bacterium | reverse complement strand
ACCTTGGCCGGCTTGAATAGCGCTAGACAGGCAGGCGGTAAAAAGTTATGTGTCCTTCCGCGCGAGACCGCAGTGGGAGAGGCCATCGCCTATGCGCGGGAAGCGATGAAACAGAAAGAGGGGCTGAACCGCAAATATACATTTTCCGGTTCCGTATTGTTTGAGCGGATGCAGGCACTTGGACTCTATGAGATAAATCAGACCAAAATTCTTGAAAGAGTCCGAAAACTGGGGCTGTCACAGTTATTTTCCTGATCCCCGTATCTCCCAAAAAGAAATTTCCGGGGAACCGAAAGTTTACAGTCACAGAGAAATGATTTCATACTGGTCAGTCCCTAACCCCAGCTTGACGGCGTGTTGAATCCCGACTTTCCAGTTGGTATTAGGGCTGACAGCCCCAAAATGATCATGCCCCGTGTGATCACGTTCTGCCAATAGGCTTCCCCCAAGTATGGGCTGCCGGTTCACCGCGTCCGCACACGCCACGTCCAGCGCTACAGGGTCAAAGGAGGCGAACATGCCGACATCCGGCACGATGGCGGTATCGTTTTCTCCGTGACAGTCGCAGAATGGCGACACATCCACCACAAGACTTATGTGGAAGTGAGGGCGGCCCTGTAGGACAGCCTTAGAGTATTCCATCATCTTTTTGTTGAGGATGTCGTTGGACTCGTCTGAAGCGGGGCGAACCGCGTCCCGGGGACAGACACCGATACAGCGCCCGCAGCCGGCACAGCGGGCCTGGTCGATGTGGGCTTTTTTGTTCTCGATCTGCGGAGCTCCGTGGGCGCAGATCTGGGCACACTTTCCACATCCGATACAGGCATCCTGGGAGACAAAGGGCTTGCCGCTGCTGTGCATCTCCATTTTTCCGGCGCGTGAGCCACAGCCCATGCCGGTGTTTTTTAGAGCGCCGCCAAATCCGGTTAGCTCGTGGCATTTAAAATGATTGAGGGAGATAAAAATGTCAGCGTCCATTATGGCGCGGCCGATTTTGGCTTCCGTTACATAGTCGCCCCCTTCCACGGGGACCAGGACCTCATCCGTGCCCTTCAACCCATCGCCGATGAGGATGTGACAGCCGGTAGAAAAAGGGGAAAATCCATTGATATAGGCGCTCTCCAAATGATCGAGGGCATTTTTTCGACCGCCCACGTATAAGGTATTGCAGTCCGTCAGAAAGGGCTTGCCCCCCAATTCCCTGACGACATCCGCGACAGTCTTCGCATAATTAGGGCGAAGATATGCCAGATTTCCGGGTTCCCCAAAATGAATTTTGATGGCGGCATACTTGTTATGGAAGTCGATAGTGCCAATGCCGGCCTTTTTTATGAGTCGTGCCAACTTTTGCTGCAAATTGTCGCCGCCTTTTGCGCGCATATCGGTGAAATACACTTTTGCTGGTTCCATGGGATTCAATACCTCCTGCGATAGAATAAATACAGAGCATTTGATATGTCCATTTTATCGTATCACATATAGTTCACTCTATGTCAAGAGATTTCAAGAAAAAGGGTGTAAAATGTAATAGTCACTTCCGGATTATAAGACATAATCCCACATTGCCTGCTATTGCTATAGAAATACAAAAAACAGCAAAATAATTCTATATTTCATTTTCATCTCCACTTATAATAAGAATATAAGAATTTGATACCATTATACGAGATTAGGAGGCACTAGGATGAAAATGGATATGAGGAACTGGTTACAGACACTGCGGGACGCTCCTGTGAAAAAAGCGTTCCCCATACTCTCGTTTCCAGCCATACAACTTATGAATATTAGCGTGAAAGATTTGATTTCCAACAGCGATACCCAGGCGCGAGGAATGAAAATGGTGGCGGACCGTGTGGATTCCGCTACGTCGGTGAGTTTGATGGATCTGTCAGTGGAGGCTGAGTGTTTTGGCTCCACCATCCGCTACTCCGATGATGAGGTTCCCACCGTCGTGGGAAGCATCGTGTCCTCCGAGGAGGAGGCCAGAGAGTTGGCCGTTCCCCCCGTTGGCGCATGCCGCACGGGGATCTACATTGAGGCGATTGAAAAGGCTGTCCAAATGATCACCGACCGGCCGGTCTTTGCCGGAGTGATTGGCCCCTTTTCTTTAGCCGGGCGGCTGATGGACGTATCGGAAGCGATGATTTACTGCTACGAAGAGCCAGACATGGTGCATATCTTGCTGGAAAAGGCTACGGAGTTCATCATTGCCTACTGCAAAGAGTATCGCCGCGTTGGCGCCAACGGCGTGGTGATCGCGGAGCCGCTGGCCGGCCTCCTTTCCCCGTCACTGGCTGAAGAATTTTCCGGGCCGTATGTAAAGCAGATTGTAGATGCCGTTCAGGATGACAATTTCCTGGTCATCTATCACAACTGCGGCAACA
The DNA here is from genome assembly GCA_019423265.1 of Clostridiales bacterium. The sequence continues at coordinate 3,293 of JAHZBS010000160.1, read as the reverse complement.
GCACCATCCAAATCATTGATTCGATTTTGGATACCGGCTCCGCGGCGTATCATTTTGGGAATGCCATCGACATGGCGGAAATGCTCAAGCATATTCCGTCCGACATTATCGCCATGGGCAATGTGGATCCCGCCGGAGAATTCCGCAACGGAACGCCGGAATCCATTCGGGAGGCGACGCTTCGGGTCATGGGGGCATGTTGTCAGTATCCCAACTTTGTGATTTCCTCCGGCTGCGACATCCCGCCGATGTCCGCGTGGAAGAACATTGACGCTTTCTTTGCGGCGGTTCAAGAATTTTATCAGGCATAATTTGAAAAACCGCCGCGGAGATAAAACCGCGGCGGTTTTTTTCACGTGCGCCATCAGGTACACGTCGCTATGGGATTGGGGTGTTATGGCATTAGCCCGGAAGATAGAGCTCCAGCATGGCGGCGAAGGAATTGGGGACGCGATAGCGGGATAGAAACTGGATATGGGGGTAATAGGGGGTGTCGTAGTATAGGCCGTTGACCGCGCGGATGCGAATCTGAATGCTGTCGGCCAGGGCGTTTGTACCTGGACTGCCGGGAGCTGTCTGAGCTTCGGCATCATGGTCCCCCGCCTGCGGTGTCGCGGAGTCTGCGATCTGATATAGAACGGAATCCCCCGGATCGCTGGGGGAATGCACAATGCCCAGGGCGGCAAAGTACTCGTCGCTAGAATTTGTAAGCGCGGCATATTCGCCATAAAATTGCTGGATCTCTTCCGGGGTGGCAAACGTGTAAAGGAGCGCGCCTTCCGGCGTGAGAAGTTCGACCTTTTCGATGTAGCTGGCGTCTTCAATCCCGTATAGGGATAAGTACTCCCGGGCATCCACATCGGAATTCTGTTCGTAAGCCTGGAAGGCAAGAAAAGTGAATACCTCATAGCTCGAATTCCGCTGGACAATGAGGACGGCATCGCAGCCCAGAGGCGCGTACTCAAAGATAGGGCAGCCTATCAGGGAGGCGTCGGCAGAGGACGAAATCACATCCAGCTGAGAACCGACCTCCTGCGGTGAGACGGTAGCGGGGAGATTCCCATCGAAAGAATTGGAAACGGCGCAGTACGTCTTCCCATCCCACACAAATTCATCCGTAACCTGGGCGATCTCCGCACAACTTGTGTTTGAGCCGGAGGAGTTTTCAGAGGATGGAGTGGGCAGCAGGCCGGCGGCGTTTCCCAGGAAGAGAGCCCCGCCCGCCAGGATGCAGAACAAAGCGGCGGCGGGGATCCGTTTGGGGACGCTTTTTTTTGCCTTTTGGGGCACCGGGGCGCCGGCGTGGAGAATGGTATCCCATATGCGGCCTACAGTTTCTTCATCGGGGGTTAACCGGTCTAGACTGTTCCATAAGGTTTCACGTGTCATGATTCATTCCCTCCTATTTCCATTTTTAGTAGAGCGCGGCCCCGGTGCAGATAACTGCGGATCGTCGCTTCTTTTTTGTGCAGGATGGAAGCCAGCTCCGGGGTGGAATAGCCTTCATAGTAGTACAGATACAGTGCCTCGCGGTACTGTGGAGGAAGCGCCAGCACCTTTTCCAGCGTCTCGTCTGGCAAACTCCCTCCGTCCTCACATTGTATGGACTCTTCCAGCGGAACGCGGCGTTTGCGCCACCAGCTCTTAAGCTGATCCTTGCACAGATTGCCAGCCGTTACGATGAGCCAGGCTTTTTCGTGTTCCGCATCGGAGAACTCGCCAGAGTATTGAAATAATTTTAAGAAGGTAGACTGAACCATATCTTCCGCATCTTGAGGATTTTTCATATACAGATAGCACACGCGGTACACGGTTTTCACATGGCGCTGATACAGGATATAGAGGTCATCTTTGGTTCGTTTGGCAACCGATGGCTCCAAGGTATCCCCCCCTTTTACTCATTGAAATAGCGTTTATATATCAAATACGAAATATGGCGGCAAAACGTTGCATGAAATGGAGATTTATTTATCATATCACAGAAAATTATGTTCTGTCGATATAAATTTTGCAGCTTGCACTTTGACAGGGGCTGGGTGTATACTAGGAAATAAAAGTGCCGCTTCGGTTAGGGAGGGGAGGAAGAGAATGGCGAATACAATGCTGGCGTTAGTTTACCGCCGAGAGACAGGAGTGCAGTTAGAGACGAGGCCAGTTCCATCGTTACAGCACCCCAGGGATGCGATCGTAAAGGTCATTCGCTCAACGATCTGCACCAGCGATCTGCATATTAAAAATGGATTTGTCCCGCGGGCGGCCTCCGGCATCGTATTAGGACATGAATTTGTCGGGGAGGTGGTGGAGTGTGGCCGTGGAGTGACGAATGTAAAACCTGGGGACCGGGTTGCCGCCAACTGTGAAACCTTTTGTGGAGAGTGTTGGTTCTGCAAAAAGGGATTTATCAATAACTGTCAGGTGGGCGGATGGGAGCTTGGCTGCCGGATTGACGGCTGTCAGGCGGAGTATGTGCGGGTTCCCTTCGCGGATACGGGCCTCAGCGTGATTCCCGAGTGTCTGTCCTACGAGGATGCGCTATTTGCAGGCGATATATTGTCCAGCGGCTATTTTGGGGCAGAATTGGCTGACATTCACCGGGGCGATACCGTAGCGGTCATCGGAGCCGGCCCGGTGGGGCTGTGCGCCTCCCAGTGCGCCAAAGTACTGGGAGCCGGGCAGGTTATCTGTCTGGATGTGGATCCCTGGCGGTTGCAGACGGCCCTCCGGGAAGGCGTGGCAGACCGGACCTTGAACCCTTCGCTGGAAGATTGGGAGGCCGCCCTTCGGGAGTGGACACATGGGCGCGGGGCCGACGCAGTGATTGAAGCGGCGGGTGGGGCCAACACTTTTGAGATGGCCTGGACAATGGCAAGACCCAATGCGGTAGTCTCCGTTGTCGCCATGTACGAGGAGGATCAGGTGTTGCCGCTGCCCCGCATGTATGGAAAGAATCTTCAATTCAAGACAGGGGGTGTCGATGCGCGCCATGTGCCGGAGCTTCTGGCACTCCTGGCGCAGGGGAAGCTGCGGACTGATTTTTTAATCACCCACCGAGGTCCCTTGCAGAAAATTGAGGAGGGCTACCGGATCTTTGAAGAAAAGCGGGAGCCATGTTTGAAATGGGTTGTGACGCCCCAGGATGAAGAAAAATTTTGAAAACAGTGTGTACATTTGAGGAAAAATAGTATATAATAAACTATCAAAGAAGATAGAAGTCCCTCGCCGCGATCGTGCGAGGCAGATGAGAAATGTAGTGACAGGAAGAGTACCATATCCAAATCCATCAGAGAGAAGCT
>JAHZBS010000016.1 GCA_019423265.1 Clostridiales bacterium | reverse complement strand
ACACGGAGATTTCAGGCAATGATGAGGTGGGAGTTCTCTCTTCCTTTTTACAGGATACTTTGAAGATGGTGCGGCAGCTAATCCGCGACAATCAGAAAATCGAGAAGGAACGCTATGCCATGGAATTGCAGTCGCTTCAGGAGCAGATTAATCCGCATTTTCTCTATAATGCGTTATCGGCCATTGCCGCCATGGCCTACGACATTGAAGCCTACTGGATTCGAGATGCGCTGTTGAACCTGGCCGATTTTTACCGCCTATCGCTGAGCCACGGGGCCGATACCATCCGTTTGCAGGATGAGTTACATATCTTGAATTCCTATTTAGCCATCTGCCGGCTGCGTTTTGACTCCCAGCTGGATATCCGAATGGATATCGGCACAGAGACCATGGAGCTCTATGTGCCAAAGCTGATCATACAGCCATTTATTGAAAACGCTGTCTTTCACGGCAATGCCGGGATTATCCAGATATCCGCCCGATGCGCGGAGGGCCAACTGCTGATTGTGATCCGGGATGATGGGACCGGCATGAGCGAAGAACAGATTCGCAGCGCCATAGCTGGCAATAAGGATGGATGGCATGCCTTACAAAATATCCAACGGCGTCTGCGCTTGCGCTATGGGGAGCCTTACGGTCTTTCCATCGAGAGTCAACCCGGCAAAGGTACCACCATCACACTGATCCTGCCATGTCAGAAGGATCTCCCATAGAGGAGAGTGAGCCCCAAAGACGCCTTAAGATTCAACGTGAGAAACCCTCAGAAGAAAAGGTTTGCGACTCTGCCGCCCGGCAAGGGGGATACAGCCCTTTTGTTTCCGGGATTCGGCGTTTTTTCAGCCTTGCTTTTCTATTTTGAGTATGGTATGATAAAACCTACTTAATTTGCGGCAGCCCACGGGGCGCCCTCACGTCTTGAATAATGAAAGGATGATATGTTTGGATCACCTCCCCTCGCAACTACTACTACAGGTTGTGCTCATAGCACTGAATGCGGTATTTGCCAGCACGGAGATCGCCGTTATTTCTCTGAACGACGCATTGCTTGCCCGCAAAGCGGAAAGCGGAAGCAAGAAAGCCCGCCGTCTGTCGAAGCTTGTCCAACAGCCGACCCGGTTTTTATCGACCATCCAGATTGGGATAACATTGGCCGGCTTTTTGGGCAGCGCCTTCGCCGCCGACGGTTTCTCCAAATACTTAGTGGACTGGCTTTTAGACCTGGGTGTTGCGATACCAGAGAAAACCTTGAATTCCATCGCAGTGGTGATCATAACCCTGATCCTGTCCTATTTTACACTGGTGTTCGGAGAGCTGGTGCCAAAGCGGATTGCGATGAAGAAAGCGGAATCGCTGGCTATGTTGGTTGCGAATTTTATCTACGTCCTATCGAAGATCGCCGCTCCCTTCGTATGGCTGTTGACGGCGTCCACCAATGTGGTTTTGCGGATTTTGCGGATCAACCCCCAGGAGGAAGAGGAGGAGGTCACGGAGGAAGAGATCCGCATGATGGTCGATATCGGAAGCGAGAAGGGGACCATCGATCCGCAGGAGCGGGAATACATTGAAAATGTCTTTGAGCTGGACAATAAATCCGCCGCCGATATCATGACCCACCGCACTGACTTGCAGGTGCTCTGGGCTGACGATCCGCTGGAGACCTGGGAGAAAGAGATCCGATCCGGCAATCACTCCCGCCTCCCCGTCTGTGGTGAGGACGTGGACGATATTTTAGGGGTCCTGTCCATCCGAGAATTCTACATGGCGCTGCGGCAGGGAGTCGATAGGACAGAGGCCATGATGCAGTATGTGCGGCCTGCTTATTTTGTGCCGGAATCCGTCAAGATCGGTACGCTTCTCCGCAATATGCAGAAAAGCCGGCATCACTTCGCTGTGGTCATCGACGAGTACGGCGGCGTAAACGGGGTGGTTACCATTCATGACCTTCTGGAGGAACTGATCGGCATCGTAGGCGACAGCTGGGACGGAGCCGAGGAGGAAGAGGAGGATATCATTGCGGTTGACGCCAACACATGGCGTGTCCGCGGCACGACCCCGTTGAAGGATGTGGAGGAGGCTCTCGATATGGATTTGCCAGACGAGGACTATGACACCTTCGGCGGCTTGATCTTTGACGAGCTGGGGATGATCCCGGAGGAGGGATCGAATTTTCCTCCCATGGAACTGTATGGGTTGCAGGTGAAAATCGAGCGGATCGAGGCCCGGCGTATTCTGTGGACTTTAGTCTGTAAGCTAAATCCTCCCGCAGAGGAGGAGGGCGCTTCCGTTTCGGAGAAGGGCCGGGAGAGGAAAGGAAAGGACGACGAATAATTTACATTAAAATGCTAAAAATTTAACAGCAGGGCTTGTATTCTGACCGCTTTTGGTATAAAATAGTAGAGTATAATGAATATCTAGGAGGTTAAATAAATATGGCTATTAAAATTGGTATCAATGGCTTTGGCCGTATCGGACGTTTAGTGTTCCGTGCCGCCATGGCTCAGCCCGATACGTATGAAATCGTCGGCGTCAATGATCCGTTCATTGATCTTGACTACATGGTGTATATGACGAAGTATGACAGCATCCATGGGCAGTTCCAGGGCGATGTATCCGCTGTGGACGGAAAGCTTGTCGTCAACGGTCACGCCGTCAATGTGTACGCCTGCATGAATCCCGAAGAGATCCCGTGGAGCGAATGCGGCGCTGAGTACGTTGTGGAGTCCACCGGCGTATTTACCACCACCGACAAGGCGAGCGCTCACTTCAAAGGCGGCGCGAAGAAGGTTGTCATCTCCGCTCCCAGCAAGGACGCTCCCATGTTCGTCATGGGCGTCAACAATGATAAATATGACTCCAGCATGAACGTTGTCTCCAACGCTTCCTGCACCACCAACTGCCTGGCGCCTCTTGCCAAGGTTATCAACGACAACTTCGGGATCAAAGACGGCCTTATGACCACAGTCCATTCGACCACCGCGACCCAGAAGACGGTTGACGGGCCTTCCAAGAAGGACTGGAGAGGCGGCCGCGCTGCTTCCGGCAATATCATTCCTTCCTCCACCGGCGCTGCGAAAGCGGTGGGCAAGGTTATTCCGGAGCTGAACGGAAAGCTGACCGGTATGTCCTTCCGCGTACCCACGCTGGACGTATCGGTGGTAGATCTGACAGTCAATCTGGCAAAGCCGGCCACCTATGAAGAGATCTGCGCGAAGATCAAGGAAGCCTCGGAAGGCGAGATGGCGGGTATCCTTGGCTATACGGAAGACGACGTAGTGTCCTCCGATTTCATCACGGATCCCAGAACTTCCATCTTCGATGCGAAGGCGGGTATCGCTCTCACCGATTCCTTTGTCAAGCTGGTTTCCTGGTATGACAACGAGTGGGGATATTCCAACAAAGTGCTTATGCTGATCAAGCATATGTATTCCGTTGACCACAAATAAAGAATGACCATAGAAGAAAAGCCGGCGCTGCCGGCCTCAGACTGTAGACAAAGTGCCTCCAGAAACTTAAATTTCTGGGGCATTTTTCTTTTCTTGAATAAACTGTAATGGAATCCATGGTACTGACAAGTTTCACAGATTTTTCCATAGCTTTTGTATTCTCGGTAGCCGTCCCTATTTGTGGTACTTTAGTGCAAAGCTAGGTGACAGAAAACAGCGTTAGTCTTTTGGCTCAACGAATTTATATTTGCCCCGTCCTTTTGCACTCTCAATCAGTTTTGCTTCTTTCATTTTGCGCATCAGTTCCGTTGCCGGGGTAGCTGTAATGCCTATCACTTCCATTACATCTGCTCGTGCAAATACTGTATCAAAGCCAAAGTGCAGATACAGCTTTGTTATATTTTCTCTGGTCGGCACACTGGCTCTAAGACCTGCTAACAGGCTTTCAAAGGCCTGTTTTTTTTCTTGAGGGCCTGTTTTTTCATCTGCAAGGCCTGTTTTTTCGGGTGTCAGCCCATAATTCAAATTATACAGTGTGACTTGGAACGAGTTGGCATCGGAATAGAACTTAGGCTCCAATTCATCACGGTAATTGTGGGCGGCGTGATAGGATTCTGTAATTTTCTTAAATCCGCTGCCTTGACGCTCCATATATCCCAAGCGGGCAAAAATATCCGCAAGTGCAGGATTGCGGCGGGTGGAAGAAATATTGGTTATATCCCGTTCCTGTATCCGTGAACCGTCTGCCATACCGCCAGGTGAAGTGATCGTCATGCGGTCATCGAAAATGTCAATATGGACTTCGCTGCCCAAAATCAGATAGTCACGGTGGATCAGCGCATTGACAAGGGCTTCAAAAACGCTTCGCTCACAGTAATCTGGCATTTCAATACGGGAGTTGGCAGTTTTCTTCCAACGGGTTTTCATATTCCGCTTTACGAATCCTATGCCCTCGTTGAGCAGAATAATCAAGCTGCCGGAATACTCCGCACTATCGAGCGCATCCACCATACCGCCACTTTTATCAAGACCATTCCATCTTGTGCAGAACAGGCGGGAGTGCCTGATGGGCGCATCGTCTGCAAGTAAAGCACCGGCATTCGTTAGCTTGCCGTGTCCGTCACGCATATCAAAGGAATCAAACAGCTTTTCTTCCATGCTGTTGCCCGTCCAAGCCTTGTAGCGTTCACGCAGCTTGGAAAAGGCATAGTCCTTGAAATTGTACTCGGAGATCAACGCATCATAGGTGCGGTTCATACCTTTGAGAAGAAGCTGATTCAATACATACGACGGAGCAATCACACTTTCATTGCCAATGCGGATATAGGCTTCTGTGATACCATCTGCCTTATAATAATTCGGTGTGGAACGCCCAGCGGAAATGGACAACACGAGAACATCCTTGCCATCTTGCCGTTCGGGAGCAAGCACAAAGTTCGGATATGGTGTAATACGCTCTTTAATCAAGCGGCTAATGGCTTCTGCATCTGCCTGTGCATCAGATAAACCAACAATGTTTCTATCGTCATCTATCCCGAAAAACAATGTGCCGCCGATGCCGTTTGCAAAGGCACTGATGCTTTTGAGCCAGCTTTTCGGCTTCTTTACTTCCAGCGCAACCTTGAAATCACATTCCGTTGCTTCTGCAATCCATCTGTCTATCATATAATTCGCTTCCTTTCCCATCAATCTTTCTTATCCTTCGATCTGCCCTTATACACATACTTATTCTTGCACTACGGTCTGCAAAATACCGCACTCGTTCTGTTTGCCACAAAGGTTTGCAAACAATGCTTACAGATGCGGATAGGCTTTTCCGGTTTGACAAAAAGAAAAAATAAATTCAGATAGTCCATTGTGATTGCCTTGTCTTATGTAATCCGCATCATCCAATTCATTCAGAATATCAAAGTCATATCCTTTCTAAGCATAAAAATCAGTTGCATCGTCAAATTTTTCCCCCTGTGTAAATCGGGAAAGGTATATCAACATCATTGTCAATTCACGCATTGCTTCATTCGCATTGGTATTAGCCATATTTTTGTCCCCTTTGTATATTGTAACCGATATTATCTATAATTATATTACGCCTTGCTTAGGCTTTCAATATCTACGCCATTTTCTCTCAAGAATTCTTTTTCAAGCAAGGTCAAGGGCTGCTGTGCCTGCACTTTTTTGGTAAGTGTGGCAAGCAGCTTTTTTCATATCTTCTTGAGCATCGTATTCCGCACCTTGGAGATATTGCGGTCATATTGTCCACAGATAGCGGCATTTCTGACAGAGCTGTACTGCCGCAATGCCCACAGGAATAACAAAAATTTATGGTCTTCGTTCAACTCCCACAGAATATTAGACATATCCGCATCCGTCGCCAACAGTGTGGACAGCAACGAATTTGCTCTTTTTTAATATCATGAACGAATGGTATCTCCGTGACTTGAGCCGCAAGCAACGCACTGCCATTCGTGTCAAGGGCGAATCGGGCAAGCCTACCACCAACTGCGTCATCTACGGCTATAAGACAGACCCGCAGGAAAGAGGCCCTCTGGCTCATATGAGTTTGATGTCCTCTTTTAGACGCTGTGTTTTTTCACAGCCCCCCTTGTTCACAGTCTGAAGCCGGCGCTGCCGGCTTTTTTTCATCCTACTAAAAAAAGTCCGCCTTAAGCGGACATAATTCCATTTGTGTGTGCTACTGAATGCCGTATTGACTTTGAATCTGCTCTCGAACTTCATCAAAGGTTTTGACCTTCGCTTGGTTCTCCACATGGGCACCAATATGCTTTTCCATCCAGACCATGTTATACCACCGGTTAAATTTGTAACCGCACTGGTGAAATTCTCCCACCATCTCATATCCAAAGTGCTGATGGAAAGCCACGCTATCCCTTGTCAGGTATTCATTTTCTTTCTCCGGATACGCGATGCAGGCATTGAGATTCAAAATGTTCTGGACAGAGAGAACCCTTTCCAATGCCTCATACAGCGCTCCGCCGATTCCCGTCCGCCTCCTATCCCGATTTACATAGAGGGAGACCTCCACGGCCCAATCGTATGCGGCCCGGCTGTGAAAGGCGCTGGCATAAGCATAGCCGAGTATCTCCCCATCGGCCTCGGCAATCAGATATGGATATCGCGCCAGCACATGACGGATCCGGCCTGCGAACTCTTCAGCGGTGGGAACCGTATACTCAAAGGTGACGGCGGTATGCTCCACATAGGGAGCGTAAATGGCGAGCAGGGCTTCGGCATCCTGTGTTGTGGCAACGCGAATCGGAGGCTTACGTCTGTCCACGGCGTCACTGCACCCTTTCTCTCTGGCTGAGCACTACATCCCGGATGTGGCTCGCCAATTCTTTCTGTTCGGCGCGAGGCATTCCCTCCAAATCAATGGGGGTTCCCATGTAGACGTGGACTTCCGCTGGGCGAATCCGTATGCCGGGATTGCTCTCAAAGATTCGGTGCGAGCCGTCGATGAAGACGGGAACGATGGGCGCCTTCGCCATGGAGGCAGGTTTCAGGCTGCCTTTTTTAAATTCCCCGGCGGTATCGCTCTTGCTCCGGGTTCCCTCCGGAAAGATGACCATGTTCAGACCGCGCTTCATCAGATTGCCTGTGGCGATGATGGCCTCCATGGATTGCCGGAGATCATCGCGGTTGATGTAGACGCTGCCGATATTCTCCAGCCATTTGCTCAGAAAGGGAACCTTTCGGATGCTGTCCTTGGCAACGAAGGCGGTGGGGGATTCCATCACCTGCATCAGAATCAAGATGTCGAAGTAACTCTCGTGGTTGCTGACGAAGAGGACCCCCTGCCGGTCGGGCAAATTCTCCAGCCCGTGGTAAATGACCCGCGCCCCCGTCGCTTTGATCAATCCCTTTGAGGCCCGTTTGACAAAGTCATAGGAAACCTTCCAGCGCTCTTCCTCCGGAAGTTTCGCACAGCGGCGGCTGTAACCCGCGTTGCGGAGTAAAACGCCGATGGTATAAAATAGAGTACGAAGGGTTCGAAACATACGATCACATCCTTTGCACAGTCTCAATAGCGTTGCACCGGATAGTCCTGGCTCAGTTCCTGTACGTGGCGGTTATACGCATCCGATTGTTTCTGGCGCAGCAAAAACATGCGAATCTGATCCCTGACTTCATCCAAGGGTTGAATATGCGCCTCTTTGCGCTCGGTAACTTCGATGAGATGCCATCCAAAGGAAGTGTGGACCAGATGGCTCATCTCCCCGACAGCCAGGGAAAAGGCGGCTTTTTCAAACTCGGGGACCATTTTCCCCTTGCCAAAAAAGCCAAGGTCCCCGCCCTTCTCCCTGGAAGGGCAGGTGGAGTACTCTTTGGCGGCTTCGGCAAAATCTTTGCCCTGTTTGATCTCCTCCGCCGCCTTTCGAAGCGTCTCCTCATCGTCGCAGAGAATGTGCCGGGCTCGGATTTCCGGCTGTGTGATAAAATTTTTCCGGTTTTCATCGTAGAAGGCTTCAACCTCGCTGTCAGAAACGTGGATATCCCTTAAAATCTGTTCCAGCGCATATTGCTTAAGGATCTCTTCCGCCGCATTGGCAACCATGTCCTTGTACGCTTGCTCTTCATCGAGCTTATCTTCTTTGGCTCCCAGATACAAGAGTTCTCTGGCGATGAGCTCGCTAAGAATTCGCTCTTCGCCCTGCGGTCCCTCAAAGGAAGCCTTCTGCTTCGGAGGGATGGCTTTCTTCATCTCCTCCAACATCTGACGTGTGATAGGGCGGTCCCCTACGGTGGCTAAAAGATTCGGATCAGTTTTCAACTTCGTCTTCCTTTCTAATGGTGCAAAATTCTTTCAATTGATTCTACTATACTACAGGAACGGCAAAAATGCAACTATTGATTATCCGGGATCTCAGAGGCAATCGGCGGCTCGGAGGGCTGGTGAAAAAACTGAAAGATGGCGTCGGCCGCCTTCTGGTTGATCCCTTCCGCCTGCATCAAGTCCTCGGGAGAGAGGCGGCGTATCTTATCCACAGAGCCAAAGGTTTTAAGGAGGGATGCTCTTCGCTTCGGGCCGATTCCTGGAATTTGATCCAGCAGGGACTGGATCTGGGAATCCCAGCGCAGTTTTTTGTGGTAGGTGATAGCGAAGCGGTGGGCTTCATCTTGGATCCGCGTGATCAGGTGAAAGGCATCGGAATGGGTATCCATGACAAGCTCCCGGTCTTGAAAGTACAGCGCCCGCGTCCGGTGCCGGTCATCCTTCACCATGCCGGCCACGGGGATGTCCAGGTTGAATTCCGATAAAATGGATTGCGCCACATGAACCTGACCGCGCCCCCCGTCCATGAGAATCAGATCTGGAAGGCGGGTGAACCGGCCGAGAGAGAGATCCACATCCTTCTCGTCCAGTTCCCGAATCTCGGAGAAGGCGTGCCGAAAGCGGCGGCGGAGCATTTCTGCCATGCTGGCATAGTCGTTGGCCCCCTGTACAGTCTGTATCCGAAATTTTCGATAGTCAGTATTTTTGGGTTTTCCCCCCTCAAAAACCACCATGGAGCCAACGGATTGGAAGCCAAAGGTATTGGAGATATCATAGGCTTCAATACGCTCGTAGGATTCGTCTGAGTCTGCCCCCAGCAGCTGTTGGAGCTGCTGTACAGCGCCCCGCGTTTTTTGTTCTTCCCGCTTCATCTTTTCCCCAAAGCGGGAGAGGTACAGCTGGGCGTTCTGCCTCGCCAATCCTATAAGCTTGGCCTTTTCGCCTCGCAGGGGTGCGGTGATATGGACTTTTTGTCCCTTCCGCGAAGTCAGCCATTCCTCCAGGATCGGGGCGTTTTCCGGGGCGGTCATAACCACAAGTTCCTTGGGGATATAAGGGGTTCCGGCATAAAACTGTTGGATAAAGGCAGCCAGGATCTCCGCTCCATCCTGATTTTCCGCTCCGTCCATAAAAAAGTGTTCCTGCCCAATCAGACGGCCATTTCGAATAAAAAAGGACTGAACCAAAACATCGTCGCCGGCCGCAGCGTAGGCGATAACGTCCCGGTCCTCATCGGAGCCGGCGTCGTCGATTTTTTGGCGCTGGGAGAGGAACTCAACGCTTTTGATCTGATCGCGCAGCGTTGCGGCCCGCTCAAAATCCAATGCCTCCGATGCGGCCAACATTTTCGCTTTTAAATCCTGGATCACCTCCTGGTGATGCCCGCCCAGAAAATCCATCGCTTTTTCCAGTATGGCATGATACTCCTCCTGGGTAACCCTGCCGGTACAGGGACCTGCGCAGCGGCCGATGTGGTAGTTGAGGCAGGGGCGTTCCTTTCCGATATCCCTGGGCAGCGCGCGATTGCAGTGGCGCAGCGGCCAGATCTGCTGCATCAGCTCCAAGGTCTGGCGCACGGCAAACATGCTGGTGTATGGGCCGAAATAGCGGGCTTTATCCTTTGCCACCTTTCGGGTGATAAAGATACGGGGAAATGCCTCATGGACTGTGGCCTTGATATAGGGATACTGCTTGTCATCTTTTAAAAGGGTATTGTACGGCGGACGGTGCTCCTTGATCAGATTGTTTTCCAGGATCAGCGCTTCCATCTCCGTATCCGTCACGATGTATTCAAAATATTCGATGCGGCTGATCATGCGCTGAATCTTGGCTGTCTTATTTTTTGTACTCTGGAAATACTGGCGGACACGATTCTTCAGATTGACCGCTTTACCCACATACAGAATCGTGTCGCCCTCCTTCATAATATAAACGCCCGGCTGCTCCGGCAGCTTTTTAAGCTCTTCCTTAATATCAAACACAGAGATCGCCCTTTCCAAATCAACAAAATCTATCGCCGTACTCTAAGTATACCGCACTCCGAAGGGAAAGTCAAAGGAATGTAAGCATCCCCAAGATAGCAAAGGGAAAGTCAGAGAAATGTAAGATTTCCCACAAAAAAACTATGGTATAATATCCACGAAAGCCATGAGCAGTGCGTGAGGCCACTTGCAGGCAAGGTCGTCCTGCGGCCCAAAGCCATAGGATAATTTAACAAGCGAGGCCATACAGTAAAAAGAGAGGACGCCGCATGAAGAAAAAGACACAATCGATCTTGATTCTACTTATTTTTTTTATAATACTCGCCATCATACTAGGGGGCGTATGGGGGTATCAGTCATTGACCGCCATGAAAAAGATAACGCCCTGGGAGGTATATCCAGCCGTATCGGAGGGCTTCTCTCTACTGCAATACGGCGGGGAGATGGAGGCGGAGGATAGGATTTTACAGCGGGATGGACAGTACTATATTGACCTAGCCTTCATCAATGAAAATTTTGCCGACGAGGCCTTTTTTTACCAGGATGGCGGCCAAGAGGTCATCTATACCAACGCCGACACAATCCTAAATTTTACCTGTGGGGAGACGGCATTCACAAAAAATGGTGTGGAGACGGAGGGCGAGGTATGGTTTATCAGCCAGGGCCAGCGGATCTACATGCGAATGGATCAGGCGAAAGACATGTTTGGGCTAGACTGGATCGCCAATCAGGAGTATAATATAATCAGTGTTCAGGCGCCACAGGGACAAAAGGGCGTCTGCGCCGTCGAAGGCGCCTACCTGAAAGCGTATCCCCAAAGCGGCGACTTCATAGACTCCATCATGGGACACAGAGAAGGATTTCAGTATTACCGCCGGATTGCGCTTGGGGAGACGCTGTACCGGATCGGGGAAGCCGGCGGATATGCACAGGTCCTGACCCAGGACGGGCTTGTGGGATACATTCAAGAAGATGCCGTCCAGGAATGGCAGGAGTATTCAAATGAGATCCCCGCCCAGCCAGAAGTTGAAATTCCGGAAGAGAGGCAGGTACAGGGCAAGGTCGTGATGGTCTGGCATCAAAACTATACCGGGGGATTCGATGATTCCACAAAGGAGCTCTTTTCCAATGCCGCCGGGATCGCCAACGTCATCTCCCCCACATGGCTGAAATTTCAGGACAACGGGGAGATTCAATGCCTGGCCAATAGAGAGTATATCGATTGGGCGCATGGGGAGGGATATCAGGTATGGCCTTTATTTGACAATGATTTTGAGGACGAGAAGACGATGGCGGTGTTGCAGGATACCGGCAAAAGGCAGGCCCTGGCTCGAGCGCTGCTGGCGCTTTGTCAAGAGTATGGCTTTGACGGGATCAATGTGGACTTTGAGGGCATCTCCACCCAGACGGGACCTTTTTTCATCCAATTTATGCGCGAGCTGTCAGCGGTACTGCGGCCTGCGGGGTACACCCTATCGGTGGACTGCTATGTGCCGAAATCGTGGACAGAGCACTACCGGCGGGATATTTTGGGAAGAGTGGCGGATTATGTGGTCATCATGGGGTATGATGAACACTATGCAGGCTCTGAGGAAGCGGGCAGCGTGGCCTCAAAATCCTTCGTCGCCGATGGCATCGCCGATACGCTGGCCCAGGTGCCTGCGGAGAAGACCGTGCTAGGAGTGCCATTTTTTACAAGGCTCTGGACGACGGTGAAAAACCAAGATGGAACCACCACCCTCGAGACAGAATCCATGGGCATGGAGAGGGCCTTGGAGCTGGCGGAGGAAAACGGGGGCGAGATGGTCTGGCTGGACGAGATGGGCCAGTATTACGTTCAATACAAAATGGGAAGCAATCTATGTCAAATCTGGTTAGAGGAAGAGCGCTCCGCCAAAATACGGCTTGACATGGCGAAAGAGAATGGATTAGCCGGCGTAGCCGCTTGGAAGATCGGTTTGGAACGAGCCGACGTGTGGAGAGAGTTTCAAGAGTATATACAGTGAGGAGGCCATATGGAAACGGATAAACGGACAGTCGAGACACAGGAAAAAGTTCAACGGTTTGTATTGTTGGCTGTCGAGGGAGACGCTGCGCCAATTGAGGCAGAGAAATCTTTAAACGAGCTGGAAGAATTGCTGGAGACGGCGGGAGCTGTCAGCGTGGGCCGTGTAATACAGAAGCTGGATTCGCCGCACCCCAAGACGTATCTAGGCACGGGCAAGATCGCGGAGGTTAAGGAAAGAATTGCCGAGGCGGGTGCCGACGGGGTCATTACCGACGATGAGCTGAGCCCGGTTCAACTGAAAGCTCTGACAGATCTGCTGGGAGTCAAGGTCGTAGATCGGACGCTGTTGATCCTGGATATCTTTTCTCAGCGGGCGGTGACGAAAGAAGGCATGATGCAGGTTGAGCTGGCGCAGCTAAACTACAGATTGACGCGGCTGACAGGCCTTGGGACAGAGCTGTCCAGACAAGGGGCAGCGGTGGGCACTCACACTCGAGGCGCAGGGGAGACGAAGCTAGAGCTAGACCGCCGGCATATCCGGCGCCGGATCGATATGCTGAACCGGCAGTTGAAAGACATGGAGCAGCAGCGGGGGCTGTTGCGCTCCCAGCGCACAGAGAACGAGATTCCGGTTTTGGCGCTGGTGGGGTACACCAATGCGGGAAAATCCACATTATTCAACCGGTTTACCAACGCCGGCGTGCTGGAGGAGGATAAGCTGTTTGCGACGCTGGATACGACAACGCGGAAGATATGTCTGCCCAGCGGCCGGGAAGCGCTGTTGACCGACACGGTAGGCTTCATCCATAAGCTCCCGCACCAATTAGTCAAAGCCTTTCGCGCCACATTGGAGGAGGTGGTGTATGCCGATATCCTGTTGCATGTGGTGGACGCTTCCGACGAGAAAGCGCAGCTCAACATGGAGGTAACCGCGAAAGCCATGGAGGACTTGGGAGCGGGGGATAAGCCTGTGGTGACGCTTCTCAATAAGCAGGATAAGGCTGGCGTCCCGGAAATGGCGGTGCCTGTCCCCTACACCTCAGAGGAGAGCTTGAAGATATCGGCCTTTTCCGATGAAGACCGGCGCGCGGTGTTGGAGGCGGTGGATCGGATTCTGGACGGCCAGCAGGTGGAGATCTCCATCTTGTTGCCCTATTCGGAGGGACGGCTCCACGACATGATCCGAAGGAAAGGGCAGATTTTGGAGGAGGAATTCCGGGAGGACGGAATTTTTCTTCGAGCCAGGACGAAGAAAAAATATGCGTCCATGGTGGAAGCTTTTCAGGTCCGGGCATAGGACAGAGGTATCCCCGAATAGAATAGGAAAAAAGGGGATGGGACCTTGTCCAGAAAAACCATAACAGTATATCGAATTGTAATCCCGGTGCTGGTCATATGCCTGAGCGCGCTGACCATATCCTATGCGCACACGGTCATCAGCTCTCGGGGACTGCCCTTGGCCGGCAAGCTGATCTACCTGGATGCCGGCCACGGCGGCATGGATCCTGGAAAGCCAGGAATCAACGGCGCCGACGAAAAAGAGATCAATCTGGCCATCGCTCTAAAACTACAGGCGTACTTAGAGATCGGAGGGGCACAGGTCGTTGTCACCCGTTTGGATGATGAAGGGTTGTATACGGAGCAGGATCAGAATAAAAAACGCGCGGACATGCAGAAGCGCCGGGACATGATCAACGAGAGCGGCGCGGACCTCATGGTCAGCATCCACCAAAACAGTTTCCCCGAAAGTCAATACTGGGGACCGCAGGTATTCTACCAGGAGGATTCAGAGGAGGCAAGACGGCTGGCGGCGGAAATTCAGGATCAGCTGAATTCCTTCACATCCCCGGACAATACCAGGGTGATCAAACAGAACGACAGCTATTATATCTTAAAACAGAGCAAGATTCCCGCGGTATTGGTGGAGTGTGGATTCCTCACGAATTCAAAGGAAGAAGAAAGCTTAAATGATGAGAGCTACCAGAAAAAGGTTGCCTGGGGAATCTATGCGGGCATTGCGGCGTACTTTAATGTGGAGGCGGGAAGCTGCCCCAGCGGGGACGAGTCGTCTTCCCCGTGAGTGGAATTTAGTCCAAAAGAGAGAAGGAATCAAAATACGATGTGGGACACAAAGATTATAAAAGTCGAGGAACGGCCGGAGGCCACAGCCTTTGAAGAGGCGGCCGCCCTGCTGCGGGGCGGGCAGATCGTCGCATTTCCAACGGAAACGGTGTATGGCCTGGGGGCCTGGGCCATGTCCGAGGAGGGGATCGCGAGGATCTACGAGGCAAAAGGCCGTCCGTCCGACAACCCGCTAATCGTGCATGTCTGGCCAGGTGCGACCCTGGAGGGACTCATATCGGAGATGCCGGCCTGCGCAGAAGCTTTGATGGAGCGTTTCTGGCCAGGCCCTCTCACCCTTATTTTCCCGAGGGGGCCTTTGATCTCAAAGGCTATCACCGGAGGCCTTGATACCGTAGCGATTCGGATGCCCTCCCATCCGGTTGCCAGGGCGCTGCTGGAGGCGTGTCAGCTTCCCGTTGTGGCCCCGAGCGCCAACACTTCCGGGAGGCCGAGCCCGACGACGGCGCTGCACGTGAAGGAGGACATGGCGGGGCGCATTCCTCTCATACTGGATGGCGGCCCTTGCGCTATCGGGCTGGAGTCCACCGTTCTGGATATCACGTCGGACAAGCCGATGATTCTGCGGCCCGGGGCTGTGACGAGGGAGATGCTCCAGCAGGTCGTCGGGGACGTGAGGCTGGATCCGGGGATCAGTCTGAAATCCTCCGCCGTCCCCAAGGCGCCCGGTATGAAGTATAAACATTACGCCCCTGTGGGGGAATTGGTTTTGTTGGAGGGCACTCCGGATAGAGTCAGAGCTATGATGGAAGAGAAGGTAGCGGAGTCATTAGAAAAGGGATACAAAACAGGAATGCTCATTACGGCGGAGATGCAGGTACACTATTTTCAGGGGCACATACCGGCTGCTGTGCAGGTTGAGATACTGGGAAGCCGGGAGCAGCCGGATCAGATAGCCGCCAATCTATTTCGAGCGCTCCGGAGCTTTGATGAGGGCGGATGTCAGTCTATATACGGCGAGGCGCTGCCCCGGGATGGGGTAGGCGAAGCCATTATGAACCGTCTGTGCAAAGCGGCGGCAGGACGGATTATACAGGCAGATATTGCAGGAAAGGTGGAACAAAGATGATAGCAATCGGATGCGATCACGGTGGATTTGGGTTGAAACAGGAGATACTCCGCTATTTGGAGGAACAGAAGATTCCCTACAGGGATTTTGGATGCTACGAGGAGGCGGCGTGCGATTATCCCCTCTATGCAAAGGCTGTGGCCAGGGAAGTGGCAGAGGGGAAGGCGGAAAAGGGGATCCTCATCTGTGGAACCGGCATTGGGATTTCCATGGCCGCCAATAAGGTGAAAGGCGTGCGCTGCGCTCTGTGCCACGACTGCTTTTCCGCGGAGGCGACGAGATTGCACAATGATGCCAACATTCTTGCCATGGGAGGCCGTGTCGTCGGGCCAGGGCTGGCGGTCAAGATCGTGGACATATTCCTGCACACCCCATTTTCAGGGGAGGAGCGGCACCAGCGGAGGATCAACCAGATTGAGGGGGAGGGTGTAAATGACAACTAGGCGGACGAATCCGACTTGGATCTGGTATTACGGAGATTTTGAGATTCACCAGCATATGCTCATGGGTTTGCAGCGGGAGGAGCGGGGCAATATTGTGCCCGCCTTCTGGAAATTATTTGACTGCAACCGGCTAATCCGATTTACGAAAAGGGGCCGCCTGGAGCAAGATGAGACCATCGCGGTGACTATGGATGGCGTCGGCTATGTGTCCATCAACGGAGCTCGCCAGCCGGTGCGGGATGACAACCGGCATTTGGTCAAGGCGGGCGACTACGTGCTGACGGTCATAGTGGGAAACGCCACAGGGCTGCCAAGCGTGTTCGTGCAGGGCGATACGATCATCAGCGATGAAACCTGGCGGGCCGACAGTTTGGCCAGGGATGAGAGCCCTGTCGGATGTTGGAATTTGGATGACCCTGGGGTTCCGCCCTCTAAGTTTTCACTGCCCTGTGAGCCGATCCAGCCGGTGGGACGGGTGAAGGTTGAGCAGGGGGAATTGTATGACTTTGGACAAGAGACCTTCGGCAAACTTGTGATTGACGGCGCGGAACTCGGGGCCGTCCTCCGAATTTATTACGGCGAAAGCAGGGAGGAAGCCCTGCACAGAGAAAAGACAGTGATCCGAGACTGTGTGACAATTGAGGGACCACAGCATGTATTGCCCGCCAGGGCGTTTCGCTATGTCTATGTGGAGAGCGAGGGGGAGCCAGGCACACTGTCAGGACTCTACGAGTATCTTCCTCTGGAGAAGCGGGGCGCTTTTCAATGTTCCAATGAGACATTGAATTCCATCTACGGCGTGTCGCTGTACACGCTGGAACTGTGCAGCCGGCTCTTTTTCTTGGATGGAATCAAGCGGGACCGCTGGGTCTGGTCGGGAGATGCGTATCAGAGCTATCTCCTGGATTACTATAGTTTCTTTGATCAGGACATCATCAAGCGGACAATTCTGGCTCTGCGCGGGAAAGATCCGGTCCCCTCGCATATCAACACCATTGTGGACTACTCCTTCTACTGGCTGATTTCCATCTGGGACTATTATCATCATACGGGCGACGGGGAATTCGTGAGCCAGATCTATCCCAGGATGAAGAGTCTTATGGAATACTGTATTAGCCGTGGAAATAAGGACGGCTTGATCGAGGGTCAGGGGAACTGGGTGTTTATCGATTGGGCGGACATGGAAAAGGATGGCGCCCTGTGTGCCATGCAGATGCTGTACTGCAAGGCGCTGGAGTCCACTAGCCAGTGTGCGGCGTTGCTGGGTCTTCAGGAGGATCGGGAGCGGTACGGGGAACGGGCCGCCAAAATTCGGGAGATGATCCTCCGGCTATACTGGAATGAGGAGCGGGGGGCTTTTGTGACCACGTGCCGGGATGGACAGCCTTCCCAACAGATCCGGCGGCACGCCAATCTCTTTGCCATTATCTTTGGCTTTGCCGGTGAGGAGATGGCCCAGCGGATCAAAACGTCGGTGATTCTCAACAGTGAGGTGCCGCCCATCACCACGCCGTACTTCAAATTCTACGAGCTGGAAGCGCTCTGCAAAATGGGAGAGTACCCCACGGTTTTGGCGCAGATGGAATCCTATTGGGGCGGCATGTTGAGGGAGGGCGCCACGACCTTCTGGGAAGAATATGATCCAACTCTGACGGGCGTAGAGCAGTGTGCCATGTATGACCAGCCTTTTGACAAAAGTTTTTGTCATGCCTGGGGAGCCAGTCCCGTCTATCTGTTGGGGCGCTATTTTCTCGGCGTGGAGCCAACCAAGGTTGGCTATGCGGAATTTCAGGTTCGTCCTCAACTTGGAGGGCTTGCCGCCATGGGCGGGACTGTGCCGCTGCCAGATGGAAAGTCCGTGACTGTACAGGTGGAGGGCGCAAGGGTGGAAGTGGTCACCGACGCAGAAAGTGGAACGCTGGTGTTGGGGGAAAGACGGTTCCCCATTGTGCCAGGACAGCCGCTGACCGTCGAAGGCTGAGGCGGCAGGGTTAACGAACGGATGGCTTGTCCATGGCGGCGCTCAAATACTGTGTATGGCATAAAGTGTGATGTGACGCCCTTCTTTTTGAAAAACAAAAAGCCGGCTATCTAAGAATAGTCGGCAAAATAAATGCTAATGCAGTTGTTAAAGTGTATTGCGCTCCAGAACCTAGGCCTCCACCAAATCAATATAATCCGAACCTTTATACAATTGGAAATGGGTTCAGGCCGGAATTATCAAAAGCTGCAAGATGAATTACAGTTGATAGAACGAGAAATAAAGAAATATCAACAGATGCATGATATTGCCCAATACCAACATGAAATTTATGAGGAGAAGGGAGATATTATCCACGATACGTATGACGAAACACTCCAACGCGATTTGTCGGTATATATGTTTGATGTGGAATCTCTTCGCAAAGAATTAAAGCAAATTACAGAAACAATAGCAGATAATACGTCAATTAGAAAATTCATTGAAAAAATGAGTTTGTGGGTAAAAGCTCCGGATGGCACAAAGATTCCTGTCAACAAGGATACAATAATAGGTCTGGGAGGTGAAAGAATGAGCAAGGAATTAACCCCGAAAATGGGACAGTTTGATGAAATTATTTCCATCATCGACAATGCACGCACCCGTGCATTGAAGGCAGTCAATGCGGAATTGATTCAGATGTACTGGAATGTTGGCGAATACCTTTCTTCACTGTGCGCTACTTCCGGATTTGGAGATAAGGTTATTGATGAAGTGGCTGCATATATTGCCGAAGCCAATCCCGGCATCAAGGGCTTCAACCGCCGCGGACTTTACCGCATGAAGCAATTTTACGAGACCTATAAGGACGATGAATTTGTGACACCACTGGTGACACAAATCAGCTGGACAAACCATCTGCTCATCATGTCCGGCTCAAAGTCTGCGGAGGAACGACATTTTTACATGGCTCTGTGTGCAAAGGAACACTACTCCAAGCGCGAACTGGAGCGCCAGATAGACAGTGCCTACTATGAGCGCTATATGCTCTCCTCTAAAAAACTAATGCCCGAATCTGTTCCGCAGGATGTACGAGGCAGTATTCTTGATACCTATGTGCTGGAATTCCTTGATCTGCCGGAGCAGTTTTCCGAGCGCAATCTCCGCAAGGCGATCACAAGCAACTTGAAGCAATTCATTCTTGAATTTGGAAAGGACTTCACGTTTATCGGAGAGGAATACCGTGTTCAGGTGGGCGGACAGGATTTCTATATTGATCTTCTGTTCTACAACCGCGCCCTGTCCTGCCTTGTGCCGATTGAACTGAAAATTGGAAAATTCAAACCGGAACACATTGGGCAGATCAACTTCTACCTCGAAGCACTTGACCGTGATGTGAAAAAGCCGAATGAAAATCCAAGTGTTGGCGTTATCCTCTGCGCCGGCAGGGATGATGCGGTGGTGGAATATGCACTCAGCCGCAGTATGTCTCCCACTTTGGTGTCCGACTATACTTTGCATTTGCCTGACAAAGAGCTGCTGCAAAACAAGCTGCGTGAGTTGACCGAGCTTGCACTGGAAAGCGGCGAGGGTGACGAAGAATGAACGCGGTAATCTATGCCCGCTATTCCTCCGACAGTCAGCGGGAAGAATCAATCGAAGGTCAGCTCCGTGAGTACAGCGAATACGCACAGCGCAACGGCATGACCGTTGTCGGCAGCTATATTGATCGTGCGTTGTCCGCAAAAACGGCTGACCGCCCCGAATTTCAGCACATGATCAAGGACAGCGCAAGGGGAGTGTTTGAGATCGTTCTCGTTTGGAAACTTGACCGCTATGACAGCGCACATTACAAACACATTCTGAAAAAGAACGGCGTAAAAGTTGTCTCTGCCAAAGAGCATATCTCTGACGGACCGGAAGGCATTATTCTTGAATCCATGCTGGAGGGATATGCCGAGTTTTACTCTGCCGAATTGTCCGAAAAGATTCATCGCGGACAAAAAGAAAATGCCCTCAAAGGGAAGAATAACGGCGGCGGGATTCCGTTTGGGTATCTGCTGGACAAGCAGACACAAAAGCTGGCTGTAGATCCCGAAACCGCGCCTTTGGTGGTGGAAATCTTTGAGCGATATTCTGAAGGTGCAACGGTGCGCTCCATCATCGAAGATTTCAATTCACGCGGACTGACAACCAAGCGCGGCAAACCGTTCAACACAAACAGCTTCAATGCGCTGCTCAAAAATCGCAAGTATATCGGTGAATACCGCTATCAGGATGTGGTCATTCCCGGCGCCGTTCCTGCGATCGTACCGGAGGATTTGTTCTATCGCGTCCAGCAGCGAATGGAGAAGAACAAGCGCGCACCGGCACATACCAAAGCCAAAGAAAGCGAGTTTCTACTGACCACAAAGCTGTTTTGCGGAAAGTGTGAGCGCATGATGGTTGGTGAAAGCGGCAAGAGTCACACCGGAGTGATGCACTACTATTACAAGTGCGGTAATGCGAAACGCAAAAAGGGCTGTGACAAAAAGGCAGTCAAGAAGGATTGGATTGAACGCGCCGTCGTTCGATTGACAATCGAGCGAGTGCTGAACGAGGAAAAAATCAATCGGATTATTGATGCGCTGCTTGCCATGCAGGAACGTGAGGATGTGACGATTCCTGCATCGGTACGGTGATCCCAATGATCGGGAATATCAGAAACGGTTGATTGATACTTTTGTCAATGCTGTATTTGTGTATGACGACAAGCTGGTGCTTACCTACAATTATCAGCACGGCACACAGACAATTACTCTAAAGGAAGTCGAGGACTTTCTGGGTTCGGATTTGGTTAGTATGTCTCCCGCACAGGGCGGGTGAACTTTTTCTTTGTCCGTATGTCGTCCCCGTAAAACTTCACAAGCTGATAGCTTCCCAGAAGCCGGGAAAACATTCGGTCAGAATACTGCTTTTTCAGCTGGCTGAGCGCCAAATTGGTGGAGATGATGGTGGATCTGCTGTGGAGCAGCCGATGGTTGATGCAGTGGAACAGATCGGCCACGGAAAGGCTGGTGGCAAACTCCGTCCCCAGGTCGTCGATGATCAGAAGATCGCTGTCCAGGACCATGTCGGGCAAGTCCAGCTCATCCTCACGGGTGCGCTCGCGGCTGCGATCCCCAAAACGCTGTTTTTCCAACAGGCTGCACAGCTCGTAGGCAGTCTCATAGAGCACCGTATAGCCCTGATCCAGAATTTCTTTGGCGATGCAGTTGCACAGAAAGGTCTTGCCCGTGCCAGTGGAGCCGTAAAACAAAAAGTTGGCGTCGGTGGCGTCGGAGAAATGCCAGATATACTTCATGACCCTGTCCTGAATGTGCTGCATATTTTCCCGGGGCGTTGCAGGCTCATTTCCGAAAGATGAGGGGGAAAAGAGGCTGATGTCAAAGGTCTGGAAATTCTCCAGGGCCAGCAGGTTTTTGATGTTGGACTGGGAGTAGGCCAGATCGATGAGCCTTTGGGTGAGGCAGCGGCAGCGCTGATGCCGGACAAAACCGGTATCCCTGCACTCCGGGCACAGGTAATGGAGCTCCATATAGTCGGCGGGAAATCCGGCCTCCCGCAGCAAGGCTTCCTTTTCCGTCACCAGAGACTGCACGTGGAGGCGCACGCCGTCGATGAGCCGGCGGGGATCCTGGCGGGTCTGAAGGTATTCCTTCATCGCCCGTATGCCGAAGCTTTCCAATTCAGCGTCGATAGCGCGAACCTGGGGCAGCCTGCGGTGAACCTCCTCGACATGGGCTCTCTGTTCAGCGGCGGCTTGCGCTCTGCGCTCGTCGTACTCCAACAGGATTTTTTTGAAGTCTTGATCCGATACGGGCATCGCTTATTTCCTTTCCCCGGAATAGAGCTGTTCTCGCGCCATTTTCTCCAGTCCATCGTAGTCCCAGTCATCCCGCTGCGGATAGGAATGGAAGGAGTTCTTGGCGGACGGCTTCCGGGCGGGACCGGAACCGGCGGATTCCTGTGTGGCAGCGCGCTTTTGGGCGAAAGCCTCATCGGACCGCGCCACGTCCTCCAGGGTACGGATCTGTTTGCTATGCCAGTCCGCTAATATTCCCTCCGCGTAGTGAAAGCTGGCTTGTCCGGTTTTGGCCACCGTCCGGCGGCAGGCCTCCAAGATCAGCTCCATGGGCAGGCCATATTGCTCCACCCAGCGGTCCATAGTGCGGATATCCGTCTCCGACGGATTGCGCCCGGTGATCCCCAGCGCCTTCATGATGGGACGGTACACTTGAAAGCGCTTCGTATGTTCCTGTGCCTTTTCGAGGGACGTAATTCCGCGGTCGGCCCAATCCTGGGCGACCTTTTCCATATAGCGAAGGCTCCGGTTTCCATTGCCGGCGCAGTACGCCACCAGGTATTCGATAACGTCCGTGGGCAGGCGATAGTAGTCATAGAAGCTGTACAGCAGCGACAGATTGGGGAAGCTCAAAATCTCGCCCAGAGCCTCGGAAGCCATGGAGAAAAGGCGCTGGATCTGGGGATTGTTCTGATAGATGGCCAGTTCCTCAGGGGTATAGGAGGGTTTATGCTCCACGCGCACGACTTTGCTGACAGGGGGAGTCTCCGGCTCCTCCTTTTTGGGCGCCGGGGGATTCGGCTCAGGGGACGTGAG
>JAHZBS010000159.1 GCA_019423265.1 Clostridiales bacterium | reverse complement strand
CAGGGTGCTAACCTTTTCGGGGACCTTTTGCTAACATTTTTACTTGACGAACACATTTTGAATGAATCGGTTGGGACTGAGCATATCAATTTGAGAAAAAAAGCTCAAAGGCTTAAAAGGAGATAAGGGATTGTACTTCAGATTTAAGTACACCAATAGGGCGTCGTAGTCCTCCCTTTTTAGCTGATTTGGAACATCAAAGTAAGAGTTAATCTCAACTTCAATAGTGTGTGGTTCCAAACCCAGCGTTGTCAAAAACAAAGAGCGACTATCGTCTTCTAGCAAAAAGATACAGCTAAATGGATGCTTGTTTATATCAACGGTGAATGTGGCTACTCGCTCCTTTTTGAATACCATATCTCGATGTAAGGCTTTAAGATTCTCAAGTTTTTTCACACTTATGCCTCCCCCCGATACACAATTTTATACTAGCCAACGTCAAAAGGCACTCCATTTCGCTGCATGGGTGTATTCCCGTTTTTTGCAAACAGAATACGGATTTCGATAACCCACTTTAAACAGCGCCCATCTCAATTTGAGATGGGCGCTGTTCTGGTGAAGGAGGTGATTTACAAATGAAGCGAAGATTGCTTGCGGGTGGCCTCGCGTTGTTCTTTTTCCTCTGGCTCTCGCTGGTATTTTCCAGCAATTTCGGCCTGCTCATGACCGGACGCAGAGAGGAATGCACATTGCGCCTAGCCGGAATGCTTGCTGCTCTTGTGGCAGATCCGCGCAACATCAAGCTGTTTCTTGTGCTGGCGCTGGGTAGCGTTGTGCTTGTGCTTTGGATGTTGTTTGGCAACAGCTACCTGAACTACAAGTCCAACATGTACGAAGTGGTTCCGGGCTTCTCGATTCCCTGGCCGGAGGGGCAGGGGCAGCACGGTACGGCGTGGTGGATGTCTCCAAAGAAATTTGCAACCTATTTTGCGGTCACTACGACCGAAGAAACACTGCCACTGCCACAGGAGCTGAAGGAACGTTACGAAAAAGAAAGAAGGGATATCCGTGCAGAAGGCTGTAAGCCTGAATGATCTTACGCAGGGCGGTCTAGTGCTGGGGCAGTCCAAGGATGGCCACAGCATCTACTACACACCGGAGGATACGCACAGCCTGATTCTCGGTGCCACGCGGTGCGGAAAGACCCGCTGCCTTGTGGAGCCATCTATTGCTATGACGGCTCTTGCCGGCGAGAGCATGGTGATGGTGGATATGAAGGGCGAATTGTATACAGCTGGGCGATATTTTTTAGAGAGTCTGGGGTATGAAGTGATCGCCATTGACTTCCTGAACCCACAATACTCTAACCGCTACAATTTCATGCAGCCGGTGATCGACGCGCTGAATCAGAGGCAGGTGGCCAAGGCGTCCACGCGGGCGCGGGACATGGCAACCATGCTGGTTCCGGAGAACCATACCAATGAGAGTATCTGGGTAGATGGCGAGCGCGCAGTCCTGACCATGTCTAGTCTCATTTGTGCCTATGACAATGTGCAGAATCCGCAATATCAAAACCTTGCCAATGTGCAGCAGTTTATTACCCATATGTGCCGGCCCATTGGGATCTGTGGTCCGCCATTAAATCTGTATCTGGACACTCTCTCAGACGAACACCCGGCCAAGCTGTCCATGGGAATTTCCCAGATTGCCCCGTCAAAAATGCGCGGCAGCTTCTACACGGCTGTCCTTTCCACGTTGGATGTGTTCACCGACCCGCTGATCCATGCCATGACTGCCTCCACGGACTTTGACCCGGAGCTGACCGGTGTGCGGAAACGGGCAATTTTCTTGATTCTGCCGGACTATAAAAAGACCTACCACAGTTTGGCTGCGCTATTTATCTATCAGCAGTATCAACTTCTGGCGGAGTACAGCACCCGGCACGGTGGCCGCCTGCCGCGCCGCGTCCATTTCTTTTGCGACGAATTTGGAAACTTTGTCAAGATACCGGACTTCGACACGCTGATGACTGTTTCCGGAGGGCGTGGCATCCGTTGGCACTTATTCCTGCAAAATCTGGAGCAGTTGGACGAAAAGTACGGCGATAAGGTGGGCAAGACCATCCGCTCCAATGCGGAAACGTGGGTTTATCTACGTTCCAACAGTCCGGAAACACGAAAAGAGATTTCCAACATTCTCGGAAACTACACGGTGAAAAGCCCCAGCCTTTCTGGCTCCAGCAATGGACAGCGTTCCGCCAGCTATAACCTGACGGGGCGCGCACTCATGCTTCCGGATGAGATCCACAAGCACATTCAGCGCCCCTATCAGCTGGTGCTGACGCCGAATGATCCAGCTATGATGTACGCGCCGGATATCTCGCAGACCATCTGGAATGCCGCGTTCGGGATGGGGGACCCAAAATACAACCAAAAGATGTCCATGCTCCGCGACAGAGATCGGATAGAGCATCATGAGGAAGCGGAGTATTGGGGCGTTTGGAACCGATATGTTGCAGAAATGAAGGCCGCTGATGCAGCGGCACAACAAAAGAAATAAAGGAGTTTTTGCTATGAACAACCAAAAGAGGAAACGGAACACAGCGGGGAGCTTTTTTCTCGCTCTTGTAATGTTCATCATTTGCATTGTGCCGGCTGCTGCCGGTGGCCTTGCTAACAGCACAATAGCTGTCGGACTTAAGCAGCTGCTCAATGACGTTTCAATCTTTCTCGTGATTCTCTGCCCCATTGCCGCTGCCGCTGCCTCCGTGTACTTTGCAATCCGTCGCGCCATTTCTGATGAACAGGACGGGAAACTCTGGGAAAAGCGCATTAAGACCGCAATTATTTGCGGAGTAGGCGGCTGCTTAGTTTCTACCCTCATTGCGCTTCTGTCGAGTTACTTTTAATGTGAGCTGCCATTGGCCAGAAAGGAGACGTTGTTTTGGATGTTTTATCATCCCTGCTGGGCGGGGAAAGCCTGCTGGACATTTTCAGCAAAACAATTAACGGCTGGTTTGGGAATCTTGTGACAGAGGCATTTGAAAAGTTTGATGAGCTTATGGTGGGGCTGCTAACCGGGGTGTTCCATTTTGAGAAATTGGTGGCTTCTGGGATGACAACGGTTTTAACAGACGAAAGCATCCGCAGTACCTATATTTTTATCTACTTGCTTACATGCAGTCTGGTAGTCTTAAAGTTCCTGTTTAAGGGCTTTCAAATTTACATACTCTGGCGGGATGGAGACGCAGATTCAAGCCCACGGGATATGCTTGTGGGGGCAATTCAGTCTGGAATTGTGATGGTCTGCTTTCCATATCTCTATGAAAAAGCTACCAATGCGTTCATCTACATAGCGGAAGGTATCATGGGACGGCTGGGTGTCTCCGTTGGCTTCGGCGGAGGCCCCGTTATGTTCCATGAAGCGATACTTGCGGCGGTGGCGCAGGGTGCGCTTACAATTATCTTCTTGCTTATATTTGCGATCTCTGTTTTTGTATTATGGATTCGCCTCATAGGGCGCGGATTTGAGCTGCTGATTCTGCGATTTGGCGTTCCATTTGCATCGCTCGGCCTGCTGGACAGCGACATGGGCCTGTTTAAAGGGTATATGCAGGTTTTTATTAAAACGGCATTTACAGCGATTATTCAAATTACAGCAATGGCGCTGGCATTGCGGATTGCAGGTACATTCGTTTTTATAAACATTTTATTTGCAATTGGCGTCATGTTCGCAGCTTTTTCCACTCCGTCACTTTTGCAACAGTTTTTGGTTGCCAATAACCCCGGCGGTGGTTTGACGCAGAAAGCATATTCTCTTGGCATGGCAGTGCGCACGTTCAAGATGTTTGTATGAGGCAACGGTATTATGGATGAAATATTGAGCTGCACCACCCTGCTGCAAATTCTTATTCCCATTGGGGGCGGTATGCGGGTTCTATTCTGCCTGCTTTACATGTCTGCAGAGGAAGATCCTACGCCTTATAAAAAACGTATTCGCCATGTGCTGATTTTTATTGTTCTTGCGGAATGCATCGGCGTTATTTTCCGTGTGGCGCTGAGTTACTTTGGCGGCACAGTCATTCCAATTTAATGAAAGGTGAAGGCTGATGAAAAAGCTAACTGTTCCGGAAAACATCGCTTTGCGATGGGAACTATTCCGAGGGTTTGGTAAGCCGGAGCTGATCCGCACAATCCTTATCACAAGCCTCGTTTTGCTGTGCAGCATCCTGTTCTGCCTGCTCAGCACGTGGTCATTTAAAATCATTGCCGCTACGATGGCGGTTATCTTCACGCTGTTTATCTGCGTCAATTTCTTTATCCGGATGGACAACAATCAATCCATCTATAACTTCCTGAAGCGCGGGCGGCGCTACCGCAGCGAGCAACAAGCATTTTACTATAAGAGGGAGGAAAGAACTCACTATGCTGCACAAGAGAGAAAAGACAAATGAAAAGCTGTTGACTGCGCAGGCATTCCTCAATGTGGAGGATATCGCGGATGACGGCATTCTTTACAGCCGGGACGGATATCTGTTCGGGTTTTTGTCTGTTCGTGCCGGCGATAATCAGCTGCTTTCCGGCGAGGAACGCGCCGTGCTGGCGCAGAACCTTACCAATGCGGTTTCTACCGGGGATGACGAACCCTTTCAGATCCTATCAATTCCCCGCACGGTAGATACGATGAATATGATCGAATATCTGGCCGAGAAGCGAAAAGGCACCGGTCAGGACGCCAAACTGCGCCTCATCAATGGGGAGATCTCCGCACTGCAGGAGATGGCGCGTGAGGGAACCAAGGAACCAATGATCGCAATTAAGTGCTGGGAGAAAGCCGCGCGTGGCGCCGACACGGTGCTGAAGAAGCGGCTGAAGGAGCTGCGCGCCAAACTCAGCGAAAATCAGGTGTCGGTTGAATTGATGAGCGAGCAGGAGCTTACATACCTTTGCAAGATCTTTGCCGACCTGACGACCTATCAAGATTCCGCTGATGAAGTCTTTGAAGATGTACCGCTCCTGCCGCAGAAGAAACGCCTGCTGTCCTCAAGAGGCACGGAGGACGGCGACCACATGGCCCTGCTCAATCTTTTGACGCCGGTGGGCGGTATGAGCTTTGGTGTTTCTAAAGTCACCGTCGGCCCTGTGGTGGGGCGCATTTACGGCGCGATGCGTTTCCCGTCAGAACTGGATTACGGCTGGGCGGTCGACCTCGTGAATAACTCGGACTGCGTGACCTCAATTACCTACTACCCCGGCAATGCTACTGAGCTGGGCGACGCACTGGCCCGGAGCATTAAGACCTCCTCTATGGACGCGCAGTCGGAAAGCAACGCGCGGCGCAGGAAGCATTTTGCCAAGCAGGCCATTGACGCCGACCAGCTGATTGAAGATCTGGATTTTAAAAATGCGCCTGTTGGCCATGTGGCAATTCTCGCTATGCCCTTTACCGACCAAGAGGAAAAACTGGAGGATATCTGCCGCTCTGTCAACAGCCGATTTGCGAAAAAGCGCATTCGGTTAAAACCACTGGGCAATTTACAGAAGGACGCCTACAAGCAGCTTTCCCCCTATTACCCGCCGCAGCCGTTGGTGGAGGATGTGGTCAAGCGCCTGTTTCCACTGGAGACGCTGATGGGCGGTTCTCCCATGACGGTGAACCTGTATCGCGATGAACACGGCAATTATTTTGCCCGGACAATGGATGGCGGCGTCATGTCGCTGAACCTGCTCATGCGGGGACATG
>JAHZBS010000158.1 GCA_019423265.1 Clostridiales bacterium | reverse complement strand
AGTATGTGACCTCGGAGAACAATCCCATCATCTATCAGCTGACTGGCCATTCGGAGGCTGTGCTTGACAGCACCATGACCAGCTATCTGAAGAAGTCCAACTTCGATGTGTCCTCCTTGGATCTGATTCGTCCCGCAGAGGGAGACGATGCCGTGACACTGGAAGCGAATAATTACACCATTGTGATGATCAACAATCCCCAGAGCGATCTGACGGACAATGAGTATGAAATCCTGTTGGATTATATGGAAAAAGGCGGCCGTATGCTGGTGTTGGTGGAGAGTGATTTGCCGTCCCTGCCCAACTTTGAAAAGCTGTTGACCCGCTTTGGAATTAGTGTTGAGCGGGGAAGCGTGTGGGAGACATCCGCGAGAAACTACTATATGTATCCCAACCTTGTCATACCCAACTATGGCGACCATGATATCACCTCCGACATGACGGGCGCCAACTCGTACCTGCTCATGCTGAATCCGGCGGCGTTGACCGTCTCAGAGGATCGAAATCGCGCCACTACCATTACGCCTATCATGACCACGTCGGATGACGCGCTGATCAAAGGCGATCCGGAATCCACCGTGGTGGCTTACGAGGAGGGCGACACGAAGGGACCCTTTAACCTTGGCCTGGTGGCGGAGGAACAGAAATCCCTGGACAATACGGTGGTCACAGCCAAGATGGTTGTAGTGGGAAGCTCCTCCTTTATTGAGCGCAATAGCGGCACGATGCTCCAGGGAAATTATACAATGTTTATCAACATCTGTGATTATCTACAGGATGAGGTAAGCTCCCTGTATATCAGCTCCAAGAGTCTTGTCGAAGACGCGGTGCCTGTCACGACGCAGACGGTTATCACAGGTGGCTTGATCTTTGTGATTCTGATTCCGCTGGCTGTTTTAGCCTGTGGCCTCGTGGTGTATTTAAGGAGGAAACATCTATGAGCAGGGGAAAACGGCTGCTGGTTTTATGTTTGGTGTTGGTTCTGCTCGTGGGGACACTATCAGCCGTGGTGATCTTGAAGAAAAACGAAACCGACGAAGATTCCTCATCCTCGTATTCCGCCTCGACCTACGGCGTGATTCTGGAGAATGAGGAAAATACCCTCAAGTCCATTGCGGTCAAGAACAAAACAGACGAATACACACTGCTTTTGAAAAAGGAAACCAAGGAGAGCAGCGATGAGAGCGGAGAGCCGGAAGAAACGCTGACCTGGTATATTGAGGGGCATGAGGACTGGACGCTAAACTCCACATCCATCAGCAACCTTGTAGCCATCGGAACGCGGCTGAACGCCAGCGCTCTAGTCAACGAGGATGCAGCCAATGTGGATCTGGCGGAATTCGGCCTTAAGAACCCGGTGGCGACTGTGACCATTACGCTGGAGGATGGCACCCAGAAGAAAGTGTTGTTCGGAGATAATACACCGGATGGGATCTATTACTATGGCATGGTGGAGGGGGACCCGCCGCTGTACACTCTGGGCAGCTCACCGGGAAATGCGGCGACGGCGACCCTGTCAAGCCTGCGCAATGTCAGCTCCAGCAGTGTCAGCACAGAGGATGAGCTCTACTATTTCTTTGCCCAGCAGAAGGGGGAGCGGCCAATCGAGATCCAGTATCTCGGTGAGATTCCCGAAACGGAAAATTGGGAATACCACATGAGCTATTACACGCTAAAACAGCCCTATGACAATCCGACGATGGAAGTGACGGGCAACATTTCGGAGCTGTTTAAGGCCATTGGGACCATCACCATCGTAGATCAGATTGAGGAAAACTGCACGGACCTGGATCGATACGGAGTCGGGGACGAGCCGGAATACCGGCTGAAGATGACAACCCGCACACAGCTGGCCAGCGATGATTCCGACGCGGAGCCGGAGTATGAGTATACGACAGTCGATTACTATTTTGGCTTCACCTATGGGGATGATGATTCGATGATCTACTTCCGCGAGGGAGATTCAGACGAGGTCTTTGGCATCCAAAAATCATTCCTGGATGATGTGGACTTTAAGCCCTTTACGTATATTCAGAAGCTGGTTTACCTGAACAACATCGACAGGGTGGACGTCCTGAAGGTGACTGGCGATAAGGGAACCTATACTCTGTCCATTAAGCGGGAACAGGTTGAGGAGACGTCGGACGAGTCTGACGATTCCGAGGATCCGCTGGTCGCCTACCGGGTCAACGATACATTGACCAAGGAAGATCTGTTTAAGAAGGCGTATCAAGGCGTCATCGGTATTATGCCGGACTACGAGATCTACAAGGAGAAACCGGAGTACGATGAGACGGATGCCATCACCTTTGAGTTTTCCTTCCTCGACGGCACCAGCTACACGGTGAAATACTATAAGCTCTCGGAGTTCTACTATGTGACGCAGATTGACGAGGACACATGGTTTGCCTGTAACTATGATCAATTTAACACGATGTGGAGCGCATTAGAGGCGTGTCTGACTCAGGATTCCGAATCGTAAGGTGAGGACGCAGATCGCGTACAAAAAGAGTCGCCTGAAAGCTGTAGAGACAGCGAATCAGGCGATTCTTTTGTATTGGAGGCTGGACAAGGAGGGCTGCGAGCCTTACGCTTTGTTGTCTGGGTCCTCACAATCCTCTGCCGGCTTCCACGCCGTTCCGAATTTCACGTCCTTAAAAAGGGAGATAAGCCCCGTAAGCTGCTTGAGCCGCAGGATCTCATCCCGATCCATGCCCAGGTGTTTGGAGATCCAGGCATCTGACCTGCCGATTTCGTGCAGCTCCTTAATGATGTTGCTCATGAGGTCTACATTGTGGGAACCTCTCGCCCGGTTATGCCGGATGGTGCTCGCCAGGCGGTGATCCAAGGGTTTATCGATGACAGAGACTGGCAATAGTCCCCCTTCGCGCTCATAGATATCCGGATGCTCCAACATGATGCGATAGCGGTGGAAGCCATCCACTATCACATAGATGTCCCGATTCTTCTCATAATAACACACGATGGGCATGGTATAGCCATCTTCTTTGATGCTGTCATAGAGCAGCTTTAGTTCCGGCGGGGCGACGGAGTTAGGATTATATGTGTTGGGAACGACCTTTTGGATGGGAACGGGGATCACATTATATACTGGACTTTTGTATGCCATTTTAATTACCTACCTTGCTGTATTTTCGCCGTAGGAGATCAATATGCTTCTGCTGTTGTCTTGTGGGCCCGAAGCCCATAAACCGGCAGGTGTGGTCATTTTTTAGGATACAATAACACATGCGCTTCCAACTCGGGAGATCCTTTGTCGACTTGATATCATCGGTGTGATCGGGAATTTTGCCGACGAACACGACGCGGGAATTTTTTTTAACGGTATAGTTGGAGACTCCATTGCGGCGGATATTGTAGCCGTGGTCCAAGAGCTCCTGAATGGTCTTTTCCTCCAGGCCACCGCCTGTCTTGTGCCAGAACTCAATGGATGTATTGAACTTTTTGACATAGTTATTTTTGAGCCGTGCTGGCAGCGTGTCCAGCAGAAATTTTGTGTAGGCTTCCCAAGTATATCCATCGGGAAGCGTTAGGTTCCGGTATCCCATCGCTTTTGTCTTTCCGTAGATGGCTCCAAAGTTGACGCCCTGTACTCTCCCCACAAGCTTCGTCCATATTTCCGGATCGATCACGCGGTACAGATTCAAACTGTCTTTGGCATAGTCGTTAAACGGGGAGGCCACTCGCATCTGATCCGGTTTAAGCCCCGCCATAAAGTATAGATCGTATAAATGATTATATTCATACCCAAAGAGAGCGTTCGCATGCCACACATCGCTGATCGACCAATCATACAGAGGGGAAGCGCACCAGACATTTTTAAACTGTTTGCTGATCCAGCATTTGCCCTCATATCCGTGTTTTTTGTTGACGATGCCGCTGTATCTCTGCAAAGACTCATCTGTGCGTATGCCGAGAAGACACACAGTTTTCCCATCTCCATGGGACAGGCGGTACCAGCGGCCAAACTGCTTAGCCAAATCTTCCTGGCGCATACGGTAGCGGTAGGTGGTCATGGGATTGTGATCCAGATTGATCACGTATGGATGGTTCGGCATGGGACGAACCCAGGAAGATTCCCTTGTATCGTCCCACGGATACCAGAACATTTCGTAACTGCTGAGAGCGGTCCGTGTCGCCATGGGCAGACACACCCAGTATGGCTCCACATCCTGTTCTATCCGGGCAAAAGTGCGCTCTATATATTCGGTTGTAACGGTATACTGTGCCTCGAAATCTTGATGAAATACACCGATCCGTTTGTTAGGATAGTATTTTTTTTGGAAGTCCAGCGTAAGATTCAGCAGCAAACCGCTGTCCTTTCCTCCGGAAAAGGATACGTAGATGTTATCAAATTCTGTAAATACGTAGCTCAATCTGTCCAGCAGTGCATCCAATACATTTTGTCCGGTATATTGTTTCATCATGGTTTTTGCTGCACATTGTCTCCTTTATATAGTAGGCAACAGGGCTGCTTTTGAAACAGGAAACGTTGGGTTTTCAAGTCAGTGCATTCAAAAAACGCTCTGTTGAATCGCTACCTCTATATTACAGTATTCGACAAAATTTGGCAAGACAATTTCTGGAAATCATGCATAATTTTGTGAAAGTTTACGCATTGAATCCATATGAGGTCATCCGCATTTGTTTCTGCCGCTCTTGACGGCCAGCCAAATCTGTGTTATATTCTTTATTACGAAAACACATGTATTTGTACAAAGAACATGAGGTGAGGAAATGGCATTCAGAACAGAATACTATATCGTCGACCGGGAGGCACTGCCGGAGGTTTTCGTCAAAGTTGTGGAGGCGAAGCGGCTGCTTTTGACGGGGCAGGTTCAGACTGTCCAGGAGGCAACGGAGCTTTTGAAAATCAGCAGAAGCTCTTTTTACAAATATAAAGATATGATTGAGCCTTTTACCGATACGGCCCACAAAAAGACCGTAACCATCGCCTGTACGCTGGATGATGAACCGGGGGTTCTGTCACAGCTTTTGGCGGTCATCGGAGAGGCAAAGGCCAATATCTTGACTATTCATCAATCGATCCCCATCAACGGGGTTGCGGATATCTCCATGAGTATTGAGGTGTTGGAAGAGGCATGGTCCATCACAGAAATCATCGACGCACTGCGGAAGCTGCCCGGCGTCCATGCCATCAAAATTTTAGCGAGGGAGTGAGCGGCAATGGATGTTGCGGTATTGGGATACGGAACCATCGGTTCCGGCGTTGTGGAAGTATTGAAGATCAATCAGGATGTGATTGAAAAAAAAGCAGGGTGCCCGCTGCGGGTGAAATATGTATTAGATCTCCGGGATTTTCCGGGAGATCCGGTACAGAGGAAGCTGGTCAAAGATTTTCAGGTGATCGTACAGGATCCGGATGTCAAGATCGTGGCGGAGGCCATGGGCGGCCTGCATCCCGCCTACGAATTTGTCCGGGCCTCTCTGGAGGCGGGAAAGAGCGTCGCCACTTCCAATAAGGAATTGGTAGCGGCTTACGGTGCGCAGCTTTTGAAGATTGCAGAGGCGCATCATGTGAACTTTTTCTTCGAGGCCAGCGTTGGGGGAGGCATTCCCGTTATCCGAACCATGAACATGTCGCTGACCCCCGAATACTTTATTGAGGTCATGGGAATTCTCAACGGGACTACGAATTATATCCTGA
>JAHZBS010000157.1 GCA_019423265.1 Clostridiales bacterium | reverse complement strand
AATTTTTCACCGATGATGTTCATACCGTCCAACAGACCTTTTTCCAGGATTTCCGTAGCGGGGATCCCTTCGTCGATTGCCTGCTGCACCAAAGCCGTGACATTTTTTGCGCGGCCTTTCTGCAGAAATTCGCTAATCTGACTTAAGAGTTCTTCATTCATGGAAAAGCACCTCCGTATAGAGAATAATTATAATCATAGTTATTATACCATGGCCAGCAGGGATATTATTGTACTATCAAGTGATTTTTAGTATTCTTTTGCAGTGCTTTTCCCAAAAAAACAGGCTTTTCATTCCGCCCAATTTGTAGTATAATACGAGTCGAGTAAGAATAAAGGTGGGTGTTATGAAGAATTCGGAAGATCGAATCCAGCGGGCTAAGGAAATAGAAGCGATCGAGAGCTATGCGCTTTCGACGGGGATCTATACAAAGCTTGTGGACAGCAACGGGGAGGTGATTGCCTCCGCTGGCAGCCCATGTGAGTACTGCCGCTTTTGTGCAGAGCGCCAGCAAGATCAGGACTTTCGGAGCAAGACATACCGGTATGGAAGTATGCAAGCCCAGCGCTTCGGCGGCAAATATATATATTTTTGTCCCATGGGCCTTACGAACTGGGCCTCTCCCATCATGAAAGACGGGATCTTAGTAGGAGCGCTGACGGCAGGTCCTGTTATGATGTTCGATATGGATGAGTATATCGAGTTTGATTTGTCCCTGCGGCTCAAGCTGGAAAATGAGGCGAAGGAGCAAGCTCGGACGCTGCTTTCGCAGATCCCCTTCATGGAGCCGAAGAGGGTTACGGGGTTGGCAGAGCAATTATTCTATACGGCCGCATATCTGTGTGAGGGCGACAATGAAGATTATTGGATGCGCCGGGGTAACCAGCAAAATCAGTCGGATATCTCCGGGTACATTCAGTGCATCAAGAATATCACGGAGGGGCTTGGGCAGGAGGTCTATCCGATTGATAAGGAAAAGGAGCTTCTCTCCTACATCACAGATGGAAACAATGAGGATGCCCAGAGCGTACTCAATGAAATCCTGGGACATATCCTATTTCACTCCGGAGGCGACCTGGACGTGATCAAAGTGCGAGTGCTGGAGCTGGTGATCGTGCTATCCCGGGCCGTGATGGAGAGCGGCGGCGATGTGGAGATGATCTTCGGCTGGAACCTGCGGTATGTGAATGACATCAACCAGATTAGCAACTTTGAGGATCTCACCGTATGGCTCTCCTCCATCATTCGCCGCTTCGGAGACATGGTGTTCGGGTTCTCCGATGTAAAGCATGTGGACATTATGTACAAAGCGGATAAGTATATTAAGCAGCACTATATGGAGAAGCTGACGCTGGAGGATGTGGCGAGCCAGGTATATCTGAGTCCCTCCTATTTTAGCAAGATCTTTAAGGAAGAGATGGGAGTCAGTTTTAATAACTACCTCAACAAAGTGCGGGTGGACAACGCTAAGAGGCTGCTGCTCAAGGACGGAGTAAACCTGGTGGATATCTCCAACATGGTGGGGTACGAGGACCAAAGCTATTTTTCAAAGGTATTTAAGAAGTTGACCGGAGTCACGCCAGGAAAATTCCGGGAGACCAGAGGAAAAAGTGCAAAAGGATGAGGAGGATGGAAGATGAAACAACAGATTGACATTGGAACTTGCATTCCAGGAGGACAAGCGGAGCAGTGGCTGCCTGCCATGGTGCAGGCGGGGTTTGAGTGCGTGTCCATCAACTTTCACATGTCCCTGGGAGGCGTGGAGCTGGAAGAGCTGGCGGCAAAGATCAAGGATATCCTTGGGGACAGCGGTGTGTACGTGACGAGCCTTGGCTATTATTGCAATGCCCTCCAATATGAGGATCACAGGGAGACGCTGGCCCACTGTATCGATGTGGCGCATCTTTTCGGCGCGTCCACAGTCTGCACTTTTGCCGGCGGGCTGGAGGGCGAATCCGTGGAGGCGGCGATTCCCAAGTTCGGCGAGGTTTTTGGGGAATTGACCAGGCGGGCTGAGGACAGAGGGGTGAAAATCGCCATCGAGAATTGTCCCATGGGCGGCACGTGGCAACAGGCCACCTGCAATATCGGATTTAATCCAAGAGCGTGGGAGCTGATGTTCAATGCCGTACAATCCGAAGCCCTTGGGCTGGAATGGGAGCCGGCCCATCAGCTGATTCAGCTCATCGACCCTATTGCTCAGCTGCGGCAGTGGGTGAAAAAGGTCGTCCATCTCCACGGAAAAGACGCATCGGTGGATTGGGAGGCGGTCCGGCGGCTAGGCGTGTACGGAGCCCATGATTTTGCCCCGGAACGGACGCCGGGATTCGGCGATACGGACTGGCGGGACATCTTCTCCATTCTTTATGGGGCGGGATATGAGGGCGATATCTGCGTCGAGGGATATCATGACCCGGTTTATTCCGGGGAAAAAGAGATGACAGGGCAGCTCCATGCGCTTCAATATTTAAAATGGTGCCGGGGCGGGGACTTTGTGCCGAATCCTTGGGACTCGAAGGCGTGAGCAGGGACGTTTAGACTATAATTATAATGGGAGACAGAGCCAACCAAAAGCGTGGATGCAAATGGTTGGCTCTTTTTGTTTTGCAGCCCTATTCTCAAAATTTTTCTTGTACTTCCGCAGCCGTTAATTTTCAAAAAAATCCCGCTCTCAGGTATAGAACAGCGGGATTTTACTATAATAACCCTATGTGGAAAGGAGAATACGATGCAGCGATTGCGGAAACAAAAACCATTAGAGCGGGCTGCTGGGATTTTATTGCCCATTAGCAGCCTGCCGTCACCCTATGGAATTGGGACACTGGGAGCTAGCGCGTATGCCTTTATTGATTTTTTACATGGCGCGGGGCAGCGGTACTGGCAGGTCCTCCCGGTGGGGCCCACTAGCTACGGAGACAGCCCCTATCAGAGTTTTTCAGCCTTCGCGGGGAATCCCTATTTTATCGACCTGGATTTGCTCGTGGAGGAAGGGCTGTTAGATAAAGAGACGATTGAAAGGGAAGACTGGGGGGACACCCCGGAGCGCATCGATTACGGTAAACTCTACAGCGCTCGATTTCGAGTTCTGCGGCAGGCCTTTGCCAGATGGAAGCCAGGTCCTGACTATGAGGCCTTTGTTGCAGAGCACGCCCATTGGCTGGAGGATTATTGCCTGTATATGGCCATTAAGCTGGAACAGGGGGGGAAAAGCTGGCTGGAATGGCCAGAAGAGCTGCGGATGGGCGACAGCCTTGCGCTTGACCGCTGGCGGGGACAGCATGAGACGGACATGGAATTCTGGAAATTTTGTCAGTATCAGTTTATGGCGCAGTGGAAGGCATTGCAGGCCTATGCCCATCAACGGCACGTCCAGATCATAGGCGATATCCCCATCTATGTGGCCCTTGACAGCGCGGATGTCTGGCGTAAGAGTGAGTATTTTCAGCTGGATGCCATGAAGCGCCCAACGGCCGTCGCCGGTGTGCCGCCAGACCTTTTCTCCGCCACAGGTCAGCTCTGGGGAAATCCCCTGTATGACTGGGAAACCCTGCGCCAGGAGGATTACTCCTGGTGGAAAGCTCGTATGCAGCACTGTGCGTCGCTCTTTGATCTCATCCGCATCGATCACTTTATCGGGATCGTGCGGTACTACGCCATCCCCTACGGGGCGGAGACTGCCATGGTAGGGGAATACCGCAAGGGACCGGGGGAAGAATTGCTCCAAGCGATTGGGGCCGTGCTGGGGGAGAGCAAAATTATCGCGGAGGACTTAGGGCTGGTGGTGCCCAGTGTCCGGCGGTTGCTGAAGCGGTCCGGCTATCCGGGTATGAAAATCATGGAATTTGCCTTCGGCAGCGGCCCAGCCAATGAGAATCTTCCCTGCCATTATGACAAGAACGTTGTCGTCTACGGGGGAACCCACGACAATGAAACGCTGGCCGGGTATTTCAGCGCGCGGCGAGGGGACGAACTTCGCTATGCCAAGCAGTATCTGGGAGTCAAGACCAAAGCGGCCTTGCCCGGCGCCATTATTCGGGAGGCCATGGCCAGCTGTGCCAACACAGCTATATTTCAAATGCAGGATTATCTCGGGCTTGGCAACGAGGCGAGAATGAATTTCCCTTCCACCATGGGGGATAATTGGCGCTGGCGTATGAAAGAAGGGGCGCTGACAGGCGAGCTGACCGCCAGCATCTTAGAGCTGACCCAGATCTACGGGCGCGCATTAGCAGAACAGGAGGATTGATGTGAATACAAAACCAACGGAAGATCGTTTTCAGCGCGATATACAAGCCTATCTGGAGCTGGAAGCCAATACAAACTTACAAGACGCGGGCCTGCGGGATCTATATCAAGCAGTCTCGAAGGCTGCGGTGAAGCAGATCCGAGAGAAATGGGAGAATCCGGGGAGCGGGAAGAGGGCTTGCTATTTTTCTGCGGAGTTCCTGCTTGGGCGCATGATCTACAGTAATCTCTTAAATATGAAAGCGTTGGACTCACTGCGGGAGCTCTTTGCCGACAATGGGCTGAATATCGCCATGTTTGAGGAGGTGGAGGATGCGGCACTGGGAAACGGTGGATTAGGACGGCTGGCCGCCTGTTTTCTTGACTCAGCCGCCACCCAGTCGATCCCCATGGACGGATTTGGCATTCGCTACCGCTACGGCCTGTTCAAACAGTATTTTCAAGATGGATTTCAGAGGGAGGAAGCCGATGGGTGGGAGCGCTTTGGCGACCCGTGGAGTGTGCGGCGGGAGGACGAAAAGGTCAGCGTTCACTTTGGAGATCAATCGGTGTACGCAGTTCCCTATGATATGCCCGTCATCGGTTACGGCTGCGCCATGGTCAACACCCTTCGCCTGTGGCAGGCGGAGCCGGTGCGAGAGTTTGACTTTCCATTATTTAATGAACAGCGGTATGAGGAAGCGTTCCGGGAGCGGAACGAAGCGGAAATGCTCTCGGATGTGCTATACCCCAACGACGATACGGACCGGGGGAAGCGCCTGCGCCTGAAGCAGCAATACTTTTTTGTCAGCGCTTCCCTCCAATGCTTGATGGCGCGCTATGAGGCGCGCTACGGAAGAGAATACTCTCATTTTCCGGAAGTCTATGCGATCCAGCTCAACGACACGCACCCCACCGTTGCGATTCCGGAGCTGCTGCGGTTGTTTATGGAGAAGGGGGAGCTCTCCTATGAAGAGGCATTTCCCATTGTGCGCAGTACATTTGCATACACCAATCACACGATCATGGCGGAGGCACTGGAGAAGTGGGATGTCGGACTGTTTATGTCTGTATTGCCGCAGGTCTACCCCTATGTCGTCATGCTGCAAAATGGCCTATTTCGGGAGCTAAAATCAGAATCGGAGATCGAAGCGGACCGCTATGCCATCATAG
This sequence comes from Clostridiales bacterium, assembly GCA_019423265.1. The sequence goes on along the minus strand of JAHZBS010000157.1, from coordinate 379 downwards.
AAAATGGCCGCCTTCACATGGCGCGCATGGCGATCTATGGGTCACACTCCACTAACGGTGTGGCGGAGCTGCACACGGAGATTTTGAAGCGCACCGCGCTGCCGGAATGGTACCGCCTCTATCCCCAGCGCTTTAATAACAAGACCAATGGCATTACCCAACGGCGGTGGCTGGCGCTGTGCAACCCAGAGCTTGCGGCGCTGATTACCCGAACCATCGGGGACGGTTGGCTGACTGACTTACAGGAGCTGGAAAAGTTGCGGGCCTACGGTCAGGACGCGGACCTGCTGCGGCAATATGCAGCTGTGAAACGCCAGAAAAAGGAACAGCTGGCATCGTACCTGCAAAAAAAAGAAGGCGTCTGTATCTCGCCCGATTT